>CAILTC010000564.1 GCA_903837025.1 uncultured Bacteroidota bacterium
CCACAACTGGAGAACAACAAATGGTAATTGACGAAATGTTTGTCGATGAAATTACTTCGGAAAAAGCAGTTTCAGGAGATCACATTACATTCAAATTGCCCTTTAGAATTAGGTTGTCCGATAAATTGTATAAAATTGTAAATTAGTAGCAATTTTAAAACTAATTTATATGCAACACTCCTTCAATAAATTATGGATTCATGCTATTTGGGCTACCAAAAATCGTCAGGAATTAATAGATTTTTCAATAGAGAAAATAGTGTATCATTATATTCGAGAGGAATTAATAGAACTTGGATGTCCAGTTAGAATTATTAATGGAATGCCTGATCATGTTCACGCATTATTTTTATTAAATCCACAAAAATCAATTGTCGATGTGATAAAGCAAATAAAAGGAAGTTCTTCTCATTCCATAAATGGAGAAAATCTGATTCTTGAAAAATTTGCTTGGCAAACTGGTTTTGCAGCTTATTCCGTTAGTGAATCTCAATTGGATGTTGTTTATAATTATATTAAAAAACAGAAACAACATCATTTAAAGAAAAAAGGTCAAGAAGAATTTGATGAATTTATAAAATTGCATGGATTGAATAATTCTAACGATTGATTATTTTATTCCTATCATGTTTCCCACGGTTGAAACCGTGAGCTATGTTGTAAAACTGGAAATTAAGAGAACACAAAACCCATTACCAACCATTGCAACTCTTATAAAAATAACAAATCCTTCTTCTTTCACACGGTTGAAACAGTACTCGATGTTGGAATACAAGAAATTACGAGAACCAAAAACACATAGCCAACGGTTTCAACCGTTGGAAAGTAAAAGAAAACAAAACCCAAGGTTTCAAGCTTGGGATAAAAGCATAAAAGGTTTTATCATGACAACAAACAATAAAATAGAATTAATGGCTCCGGCCGGAAACTTCGAATCGCTACAAGCGGCTATTGACAACGGTGCCGATTCGGTTTATTTTGGAGTTGAACAACTCAATATGCGTGCGCGTGCAACCGTAAATTTCACTATGGATGATTTACAAGAAATTGCCCGTCGTTGCGAAGCAAAAAAAATCAGAACCTATTTGACCTTGAACACGATCATTTATGATCATGATTTATCGGTTGTAAAAACTTTATTGGCCAAAGCCAAAGAAGCAAATATTACAGCGGTAATTGCTTCGGATCAAGCTGTGATTGGAATGGCGAGAGGAATTGGAATGGAAGTGCATATTTCGACCCAACTGAATGTTACCAATGCCGAAACTGTAAAATTCTACAATCTTTTTGCTGACACCATGGTTTTGAGTCGGGAATTGAGTTTGCGCCAAGTGAAAAAAATCACGGAACAAATCGAAAAAGAACAAATCAAAGGACCAAACGGCAACTTGGTAGAAATAGAGATCTTTGGTCACGGTGCATTATGTATGGCAGTTTCTGGGAAATGTTATTTGAGTTTACATTCGGATAATTCATCGGCAAATCGCGGTGCTTGCAAACAAAATTGTCGCAAGAAATACACGCTTACTGACCAAGAAACCGGTTTCGAAATCGAAGTTGATAATGAATATTTATTGTCACCAAAAGATTTATGCACCATCGATTTCCTAGATCAAGTGATCGATTCCGGCATAAAAGTATTGAAAATTGAAGGTCGTGGTCGTGCCCCAGAATATGTGGCAACGGTTATAAAAACCTATCGTGATGCGATTGATAGTTATTATGAAGGTACTTATTCTAAAGAGAAAGTGGTAGTTTGGACCGAAACTTTGAGCACCGTTTACAACCGCGGATTTTGGTCGGGTTATTATCTCGGACAGGAATTAGGCGAATGGAGCGATGTTTCGGGATCGATGGCGACACAGAAAAAAGTATATGTAGGAAAAGGAACTCATTTTTTCCCAAAAGCAGCCGTTGGACAATTCAAAATTGAAGCTTACGACATTAAAATTGGAGATAAAATTTTAGTTACGGGTCCAAGTACAGGAGCTCAGGAAATGATTATCGAAGAAATGTTCGTGAATGATGTTGCTGCCGAAAAAGCAACAAAAGGAGACGATTGTACTTTTAAATTACCTTTCAGAATACGAATGTCGGACAAATTATATAAAATAGTAGAAGCCTAATGGTCATTGTAACCTTACAACGCGACAAGTGCATTGGCTGTAATTACTGTGTAGAAATGGCTCCGGTTCAATTTCAAATGTCGAAAAAAGATGGTAAATCGGTTTTGATCAAAAGTGTAAATGCAAAAGGATTTTTTACCTTAAAATCGCACGACCACACAATTGTCGAAAAATGTGAATTGGCAGCAAAAGCATGTCCGGTGAAGATCATTTCGATTAAAGAAACATAAAGTTTTAATTAATTCTTGATTATAAAGTAACCCATCACGCCATTATTTGTGATGGGTTTTTTAATATATTTTTATGATTTATTGTGGTTTTTAACCCTTGTAACTTAAAACTAAAAAATACTATCTTTACGGATTAAACGTTTTAAGAACTTAAGTTGTGCCTGTCACAACACTACATATATAATTATGGCATGTACAAGTTGTTCAACTTCTGATGGCGGTTCGCCAAAGGGTTGCAAAAATAATGGGACTTGCGGCACCGATAGCTGCAACAAATTAACGGTTTTCGACTGGCTGTCCAATATGAGTTTACCTAATGGAGAAGCGCCTTTTGACTGTGTTGAAGTCCGTTTTAAAAACGGAAGAAAAGAATTTTATCGCAATACCGAAAAACTAACGTTAAGCATTGGTGACATTGTTGCCACAGAAGCTTCGCCTGGTCATGACATAGGAATTGTAACTCTTACCGGCGAATTGGTACGTGTTCAAATGAAGAAAAAAGGAGTCAATCACACCAGTGCCGATGTTGCCAAAGTATATCGAAAAGCCTCCCAAAAAGACATCGATATCTGGTCCGTTGCACGCGATAAAGAAGAGCCAATGAAAGTTAGAGCTCGTGAATTAGCGATTGCTCAAAAACTGGAAATGAAAATTTCTGACATCGAATTTCAAGGGGATGGTTCAAAAGCTACTTTTTATTATACTGCCAATGACAGAGTCGATTTTAGACTATTAATCAAAGATTTTGCCAAGGAATTCAGTACCAGAGTCGAGATGAAACAAGTTGGTCTTCGTCAGGAAGCAGCACGTTTAGGCGGAATTGGATCTTGCGGAAGAGAATTGTGTTGTTCGACTTGGCTAACTGATTTTAGAAGCGTAAACACCTCAGCAGCTCGTTACCAACAATTGTCCTTAAATCCACAAAAACTGGCTGGACAATGCGGAAAATTGAAATGTTGTTTGAATTACGAACTCGATACTTATATGGATGCCTTAAAAGGATTTCCTAGTTTCGACACCAAATTAGTAACCGAAAAAGGAGATGCTATTTGTCAGAAACAGGATATTTTCAAAGGAATGATGTGGTTTGCATATACCAATGATTTTGCCAATTGGCACATGCTAAAAATTGAGCAAGTCAACGAAATAATTGCCGAAAACAAACTCAAAAACAAAGTGGCATCGCTTGAAGATTTCGCAATTGAAGTAGTTCAAGAACCCGAAAAACACTTCAACAATGCAATGGGTCAAGAAAGTTTAACCCGTTTTGACCAACCAAAGAAAAGTAAAAAACCAAATAAAAAACGTAAACCTGTAGGGGAAAATCTTATTGTTGCCAATAACAATACTGCAAAACCAGCAAATAGTAATACTGCTAATTCGAACCCAAACAGCAATAACAGGCCTAATAATAAAAACAGATCTAATAATAATAAACCTAAGGTTACCAACGATAAACCAGCGGTACCTAGAAAACCTATAATCATCACTAAAAATGAGAATAAAGAATAGTGTAGTACTGATTTTGGTTGTGATTCTCTTTTTTTCATGCGATAAAAAAAGAGTTTTTGACGAATACAAATCCGTAGGGAGTGCTTGGCATAAAGACAGTATTGTAACTTTCAATTTACCTAAATTAGATTCGACAAAGCAATATAATTTATTTGTAAATTTGAGGGATAACAGCAACTATCCGTTTAACAATCTGTTTTTAATTATTTCCATGGAAAAACCAAATGGTTTAATTAAAGTGGACACGCTCGAATACCAAATGGCCAATCCCGATGGCAGTTTGCTAGGCGATGGCTTTTCGGACATAAAGGAAAGCAAGTTGTTTTACAAAGAAAAGATAAAATTAGAAGGAATAGCTAAAATTCACATCAAACAAGCGGTCAGGGAAAACGGCAAAATACCTGGAGTTAGCGCTTTAGATGGAATTACAGAAGTAGGTTTTAGAATAGAAAAAACAGAATAAAATAGTAATATGGCTGCTCAAAAAAACAATATTAAAACAAAAATCATCGAAAAAGACATCGCTTATTATAAAAATAAGTTTTGGAAAGTTTTCTTTTATACTTTGGGAGGAATTCTGATATTTTTCTTATTTGCCTCCTGGGGACTTTTTGGTTCAATGCCCTCATTTGTTGACCTAGAAAATCCAGATTCTAATTTAGCAACCGAAATTATTGCTTCTGATGGAGCAATTTTGGGTAAATATTTTGAACAAAACAGATCTCAATTAAAATATTCTGATTTACCTCAAAATTTCGTTCAAGCCCTTGTAGCCACTGAAGACGAACGTTTTTACGAACATTCAGGAATTGATGGCAGAGGAACTTTAAGAGCATTTGCCAGTTTGGGACGAAGCGGTGGGGCCAGTACATTGACCCAGCAATTAGCCAAACAATTATTTCACGGAGAAGGTTCTAAATTTCTTCCTTTTCGAATCGTACAAAAAATCAAAGAATGGATTATTGCCATTCGATTAGAAAGACAATATACCAAGAGCGAAATCCTAGCCATGTATTGCAATGTTTATGATTTTGGTAATTATTCTGTAGGAGTAAGTTCGGCTGCTAAGACCTATTTTTCAAAATTACCTAAAGATTTAACCGTTGATGAATCGGCAATGTTAGTCGGAATGTTCAAGAATTCAGGTTTGTACAATCCAATACGAAACATAAAAGGAGTAACAAATCGTAGAAACGTAGTTCTTGCACAAATGGCAAAAAACCATATTATTACCCAATCTCAAAAAGAAAAATTACAAGGCGAACCTATTGTATTACATTTCAAATTAGAGAGTCACCGCGAAGGAACAGCAACCTATTTCAGAGAATATTTGCGGGATTACATGAAAAAATGGGTCGAAGAAAACAAAAAACCAGATGGATCCGATTATAATGTTTACAAGGATGGTCTAAAAATTTACACTACCATCGATTCAAGAATGCAATTGCATGCCGAAGAAGCGGTTTCTAAACACATGGCAAACCTTCAAGATGAGTTTTTTATTCAATCAAAAACAAATAAAAACGCACCCTTCGTAAATATTTCAGATGCTGAAACAAACCGAATTCTAAATCAGGCTATGAAATCATCAAGCAGATGGGCTATTCTGAAAGAACAAGAAAAAAGCGATGAAGAAATCATAAAAACCTTTAGTATAAAAACTAAAATGACAGTTTTCACCTGGAAAGGGGAAAAAGATACCATCATGACACCTTTAGATTCCATCCGTTATTACAAACATTTCTTGCAATCTGGATTAATGGCTATGGACCCTCAAACCGGGGGTATAAAAGCTTGGGTAGGCGGAATCAACTATAAATATTTTCAGTACGATCACGTAGGACAAGGCGCCAGACAAGTAGGTTCTACTTTCAAACCGTTTGTTTACGCCTCCGCAATCGAACAATTAGGGATGTCACCATGTGATACAATCGTTGACGGTCCATTCATAATTCGCAAAGGACGTCATCACGTAACCGCAGATTGGGAACCAAGAAATTCTGACAATAAATACCGCGGAATGGTAACTTTAAAACAAGGATTAGCCAATTCTATCAACGTTATTTCGGCAAAATTAATAGACAAAGTAGGTCCTGAGGCCGTAGTCGAATTGGCTCATAAATTGGGAATAAAATCCGATATTCCGGCACAACCTTCCATAGCACTTGGCGCAGTAGACGTAACCGTATTAGATATGGTCGCTGCTTATAGTACATTTGCCAATGAAGGCGTTTACATCAAACCGCAATTTATCACTAGAATAGAAGACAAAAGTGGTGTCATCATTTACGAACCAATTCCAGAATCGCATGATGTTTTGAATAAAGACGTTGCCTTTGCAGTTATCAAATTACTCGAAGGCGTAACCGAAGGTGGCTCAGGAGCAAGATTAAGAACCCAAGGAGGCGGAGGCGGTAGCAATCGCTGGACAGGCTATCCGTACTCCTTTACAAACCCAATCGCGGGTAAAACCGGAACCACACAAAACCAGTCAGATGGTTGGTTTATGGGAATGGTTCCTAATCTTGTAACAGGTGTTTGGGTGGGTTGCGAAGATCGTTCTGCACATTTCAAAAGTATCACTTATGGTCAAGGCGCCACCGCGGCATTGCCAGTTTGGGCTTATTTTATGAAACTTTGTTATGCCGATCAAAACCTTAAAGTTTCTAAATCAGATTTCGACAGACCACCAAATCTTTCCATAAAAGTAGACTGTTATTCACCAAGAAAAGTAAAAGACAGCACCGATATTCAACAAGATACAGACGAGTTCGAATTTTAATATTTTTCGGAGCTATTTCCAGCTGTTCGCTAAATCTTTTTATCCCGCTAAAACGCAGGATAAACAAGGATATCGCTGCCATCTGGGCTAGGGCATTCGGATTCAAAGGAAATTTTATAATTAAAACACATAATAACCACCCTTCCAAAGTGGGGAAGTTGTTCGCATTCCCCTCCTTTGGACGGGTGTCTAAAGGCGGGGTGGCTTTTTTCATTATAGAATTAAATTGGTGTAAAAACTGAACCTCATCAGTGAAACGTATTCAAGACCAGAACGATGAATTAATTAGTACCTAATTATGATCAACAAAAAAGTAAACAGCGTACAAGAAGCACTCCAAGGAATCGAAAACGGAATGACCCTCATGCTTGGCGGTTTCGGATTGTGTGGCATTCCCGAAAACTCCATTGCCGAACTCGTAAAAAAAGAAACCAACAATCTCACCTGTATTTCTAACAATGCCGGTGTCGATGATTTTGGACTTGGATTACTTTTACAAAAGAAACAAATCAAAAAAATGATCTCTTCCTATGTGGGAGAAAATGCCGAATTCGAACGCCAAATGCTTTCTGGCGAACTCGATGTAGAGCTTATTCCACAAGGAACTCTAGCCGAAAGATGTCGGGCAGCCCAAGCCGGAATTCCCGCTTTTTTTACACCGGCAGGTTTTGGCACCGAAGTCGCCATTGGAAAAGAAACTCGAGAATTCAACGGAAAAATGCACATTATGGAATTGGCTTTCAAAGCCGATTTTTCAATTGTAAAAGCTTGGAAAGGCGACACCGCCGGAAACCTCATCTTCAAAGGAACTGCTCGAAACTTCAACCCTTCTATGGCTGGTGCTGCAAAAATCACCATCGCCGAAGTCGAAGAATTAGTAGAAGCCGGAACCCTCGATCCAAATCAAATTCACATTCCCGGAATATTCGTGCAACGCATTTTTAAAGGCGAGAAATACGAAAAGAGAATTGAGCAGAGAACGGTGAGGAAAAAATAGTGTTCAGTATTCAGTTACAGTGTTCAGTTCAAAAAAACTTAAATGACCTTAAATTCCTTATATGATTCTTAGAAAAGTGTTTAATGTTCGATTCTAAAAGAAAACTTATATGACTTATATGGTTCAAAAAAGAAAATTATGCTAACAAAAGAAGATATCGCAAAAAGAATCGCCAAAGAAGTTCAAAATAATTATTTTGTAAACCTCGGAATTGGCATTCCGACTTTGGTAGCCAATTATATTCCCGAAGGAATCGACGTAGAGTTTCAAAGCGAAAACGGTGTTCTAGGAATGGGACCTTTCCCTTTCGAAGGAGAAGAAGACGCCGACATAATCAATGCCGGAAAACAAACCATTACCACCTTAAAAGGCGCGTCCTTCTTTGACTCGGCGATGAGTTTCGGAATGATACGTGGGCAACATGTCGATTTAACGATTCTTGGTGCTATGGAAGTTTCCGAAAATGGCGATATTGCCAATTGGAAAATCCCAGGAAAAATGGTCAAAGGAATGGGCGGCGCCATGGATTTGGTCGCTTCTGCAGAAAACATAATCGTGGCCATGATGCACGTCAACAAAGCGGGAGAAAGTAAAATTCTGAAAAAATGTTCGTTGCCATTGACGGGCGTTGGTTGTGTAAAAAAAGTAGTAACGGAATTAGCGGTTCTCGAAGTAACTCCAAACGGCTTCAAACTATTAGAACGCGCACCAGGTGTTTCCGTAGAACACATCATCGCTTCCACCGAAGCTAATTTAATTATCCAAGGCGAAATTCCGGAAATGGTGATTGATTAAA
>CAILTC010000565.1 GCA_903837025.1 uncultured Bacteroidota bacterium
AAATGTTAAATTTATGTTAACAAAAACAAACCCTTTTAAATGCTCATTTCTTCAAAAAATATTTTTTTTAAATAAAAAAAACTCATCAAAAAATTCTTTTGATGAGGGTTCCTATTTTTAAAATAAAAAATAATAATGTTTATTTACTTAAACACTTTATGGGATATTGCCTGAATTAAAGTTTAAACTTCTTAATCAAACTCAAACATAAAACACATATCAACCGACAATCCTTTTGATAGAGATTTTATAGTACATATAGTTGGATTTATTACACCTCTCTCTATTCTTGTAATTTGAGGCAAAGAAACTTCTGCCAAATTAGCAAGTTCTTCTTGGGACATACCTTTTCCCTCTCGCATTTTTTTTAAATGTTTCCCAAACGATACTAAATAATCATTATCCTTTGTATATATCAATTTTTACAAGGTTTTAGATTTGTAAAATTGATATAATCATATATGATTTATCTAATCATGTATGATTAGTATTAAATTATTATTTATATTTACCACATAAATCTTGCGGAATCCGAAAAGTAAATTGAGTAGGGAAACTAAAAAAAATTCGGGAAGTTGTTTTAGGTTAATCGTTTTATGTATAATCGGTGGAGTTCAGAAACCACTTTAATAAACGGGGCGTAACCTGAAAAGTCTTATGAGTAAGGAAATTAAAATTATATCAAATATGGAATTAAAAGTTTTTATTTCAGATGTTTTACGACAAATGGAAGAATTAAGAAATATCCCGCAAAAGAGTAGTTATTTGGTGGAAGAATTAGAATTTGAGTTAGGAATTACTGTAACTGATAATACAGCAGTAGGAGTTAAAGTCTTCGTATTAAATGCAGGAGGTGGTACTGAAAATCAAAATATTCAAAAAGTTAAGATAAAATTAATTCCTAAAAATTCAAGAAAAAAAATATCAATGATAGTTTAATTATTTCAAACCTAAAAAATAAACAATATGAAAACAACTAATACCTTTAAGTACATTTTAGCATTATTAATCTTTGTTAACTTTGTAAGTGCACAAGTAAGTCCTGAATATCAAGAAAGTAAGTTTCAAGGAACTGAAGAGACACCTATGGGACTTGTTTTGAAAGAGAGTGATTTAATTGGAGGCGCCTGGCAATCATCGGTAGGTAAGTATGGTTTCTATACTAATCAAAAACATTTATACCAACAAACCAACGGAAATATTATAGAAATGTTGTGGGATGTAAAAGACAACTATATTAGAATATTTGATCCAAAAGACAAGAAATTTGTAGCTGATTTCCATATAGTGTCTAAAGGTTACAATACAATATCAGTAATGAAAGACGACGGTACTATTTACGATATGGAAAGGGTGGCAGAAATAACAACAGTTAAAAATAAAAAAGTAGTTGCAACTGTCTCAAAGAAAACAATACCTAAAAGAAAAGTAAACTCTCCTTTACCTATAATGGAAAATAATTTTATAGGAAAGTGGCAAGCAGATAATGGAACAATATATGAGTTCTTCTATAATAAATATCTTAAAATGACACCTCGAAACCAAAGAATGATTGATTGTCATTGGTGGATAGATAACGGATATATTGCTTTTGAGGTGTGGGGAGATATTTTAATGAAACCACAAGTCATTAGTATTTCTAAAACTAAAATGACACTTGCTGTAGATACTGGTGATTTACATTTGACGAAAATTTCTTCTCCAACAAGGTAGTCTTTTAGATTTTAAAAATTATTAAATAATTCATCATATTCAAAAACGGAAAAGGTCAAAACTTTTCCGTTTTCTTTTTTTATGATGTAATAGATAACTTCCCATGAGTTCAATAAATAATTGTCAACCCTCTTGTTGGTAAAATCCTCTCTTATTTTTAAAAGTTCGTGTTCATCAAACAATGAATTAAAATCCTCTTGTTTAATGGTTTTTCCTCTACCATAAATAACAATGTCATTTTCAATCATTTTGTAATTTTTTAGTTTCATTGGTTTAGTTTATAATTTTTTAGTTTTGTATTTGGTGAATGATTATTGTTTTTAAATGAATTGAGTTGTTTTGGGAGGTTGTTTTGTAAAAACTATATTCTTTATTGTTTTAAACAATTTAACTCTTTTTAGGTGATGGTTAAAAGGGTTGTTTTTTTAGGTGGGGTGGTGGGTTTTTTCTTGACGGTAATTGGAATGTTCAGATGAGTATCCCAATACAGATGTTAATCTGCTGGGTCATCTTGAACTTATTTTCCATCAAAATTTTTCTTGACGTATAAATATCACGTTCATAATAAACCGTCTTTGATTTATTATTGGGTCAGCCACTTACAATACTATTAGACGTATCGTTATACTTATCGCTCCCGACCTTAATGCCACGATTGCACTTTGTATAATTCCCCTGGTAGTGCATTACGATATAGAACCCAGCGTTACTCTATCCGCTATTCTATAAATATTATTATTTCTTATTTTATATATTCCTAAATCTTATTTCCCTTTTTGTTTTTTACTGTAATTTTTCAAGTTTCACCTTAATTTCCAAAATTTTAAGTCTTAATTTAATTCTCTCTCTTTTCACAAAATCAGTTTCAAGTTCTAATTTCTCCTTATT
>CAILTC010000566.1 GCA_903837025.1 uncultured Bacteroidota bacterium
ACAAAAAAATCTATAAACATTAAACCTCTCCGAGGTAAAAAATCATTATTGCAATAACACAAAAAAATCTATAAACATTAAACCTCTCCGAGGTAAAAAATCATTATTGCAATAACACAAAAATCTATAAACATTAAACCTCTCCGAGGTAAAAAATCATTATTGCAACAACACAAAAAATCTACAAACATTAAACCTCTCCGAGGTAAAAAATCATTATTGCAATAACAAAAAAAGCCCGCTTAATTTAAGCGAGCTCCTTTTATATAAATCTGATTTTTTATGCCACTACTAATTCTGGAATCTTAATATCTCCAATTTTTGCTTTATAAAATTCGAGTTGGTCTTGAATGGCATTAATGCTGTTTTCAAAATAACTTGAAGTAGCGAATAACGTTTGATAAAACCCAATTCCTTCTAGCATATTATTCTTGAAAGCATTCCATTTTTTTATTTGACCCGCAGTCAAATCTGCAGTCGATTCACTAATTTCGTTTCTCAAATAATCAATGTACATTTTCAATTCCTTGACAAATAAGTTCGGACGATTTACATCTGTCATCACATTGGCGTTGCCATAAATATGTTTTACCATCTCAGAAAGTGAAACTTCCTTGTCAAAATAAGCCATATTAGGTCCAGGACAAACAATAACACCTTGCGATTGTCCTTTTATCTTAATCTCGTTTTCAAGGTAAGACGCATTCGCAAGCCCTACACAAAGACAAGCTTTTTCGGTAATATTGAATTTCATTTTATCAAAAGTATCCGCAGACACGGAGTCTTTTATAGCTTCTAATTCCTCTAATTTTACATCTTGAAATTTCTTCGAAGAAGTACAAATTCCTTCCGCACCAAACTCTTTGCTTAATGCCAAAAACCGTTTCGGACAAGAACTTCCTGCCTTGTTTTCATCGATTCGTTTTTGTTTAAACATTTCATTTGTTGTCCCTCTCAAAGTGTTAAACGGAACTCCCAATGGCGAAATATGACTCAAATACAAATCATCTTCTTTGGCTTTCATCAATAATGCTCGCGTTTCAGCATCGACCGAAGTCGCTTCTGGAACCAATAAAAATGGGGTTCCCCAACCCACAGCATCCACTTTGTAATGATCCAATAAAAAGTCATGCTCTTCGGCAGTTCCTACACCACCTTGAACGGTGATTTTTAAATCTAAAGGTTTCTCTGGAACATGAAGTTCTTTTTGTCCCAAGGCTTTCACCATTAAATCATGTGCCGATTGAACTAATTGCTCTTTTTTCTGTTTGAATTCTTCTAAAATAGGTCCTAACAAAAAGCCTTCAGTAGCAAAAGCGTGTCCACCACAATTAAGTCCTGATTCAATACGATATTCCGAAACCCAAAGTCCTTTTTTTGCCAAGAAATTTCCTTGAATCATTGCCGAACGAAAATCGCTCACTTTCAGAATAATTTTCTTTTTCAAGTTATTATTGAAATCCGGGAAAAACACAGGGAAATTTTCAAAATAACTGAATAATCTTGGATTCATTCCCGCCGAAAGTACCACTGAAGAAGTCAAATTACTATTGGCAAAACCACGAAGAGCGGCGTGCGCATCATTGAATTCAACCGGTAATTGTTCGTCTTTAATGAAATTGTCTTTGTCGAGTTTCGTCATGATATTCACATCGATTTCACCCACCGAAAGATTATTCTCCAGGTACTGTTTGATATTTTCCTTGAAAGCAATACCGTCTTCCATCAAGCTTTCTAATCCTTTTTTAATTTCGGATTTATTCGGCAACATGGCGATATAATTTTCTAAAGCTTCTTTGCTTTCGGCTAATTCAATTTTAAAATTTTCGAATTTTTCCTTTACAATTTTGTCAACCAAGTTCAAATAAGAAGTGATTCTTTCTGCTCTATAGTCATGTAATTTCTGTGTTATTTCGTGATAAGGTATATCGAATTTTTCACTGTAAAAAGCTCTCATTTTTTCAATAAGCTCATCGTCAGCAATCGAAATTACAGAGGAAATACCATACTTTGCCACTCGAATAGGACTATCAATGGTGAATGCCAATCCCATCACCGGAATATGAAAAGTATGTAATTGTTTATTTGTTGTCATGCAATAAGGTAATTAATTATAAATGTAAGTGACAAATTTCGGGAAACTATTCCGTTTAAAACCTGATAATTATCATATCCTATTTTCATTATTTAAAATACTTTTACGCTCGTGGGATATCTTTTTCTCATCAAAAAAAGAGATCAATTCACAATAACATTTGAGGTATTTTGTTTTTTAAATAAGTGTATATTTGCATAAATATAATCTTCTGTTAACACAGAAAAATGCTAAAAACAAGAATACTAAAATTGATTGAAGGATGAAAAGTCTTAAAGAAAGAATATTGGAATTAAAGAAAGAGAAAAATGCGGTTATTTTAGCCCATTATTATCAAGAAGCCGATATTCAAGATATTGCAGATTATGTAGGTGATAGTTTAGGATTATCACAGGAAGCAATGAAAGTTGATGCCGATATTATCCTTTTTGCAGGCGTACATTTTATGGCCGAAACTGCAAAAATTCTAAATCCAACCAAAAAAGTAATCCTTCCTGATTTAAAAGCAGGTTGTTCCCTTGCCGAATCTTGTCCCCCAGATTTATTTAAAAAATTCATCGACGAGCATCCTGGTCATATTGTTATTACTTATGTGAATTGTTCTGCCGAAGTAAAAGCACTGACCGATATCGTTTGTACTTCGTCGAATGCTGTGAAAATCGTAGAATCAATTCCAAAAGAAACACCTATTATTTTTGCACCAGATAAAAATTTAGGAAAATATATCATCGAAAAAACAGGACGCGAGATGTTGCTTTGGGACGGTTCCTGCGTAGTTCATGAAGCTTTTTCATTAGATAAATTAATTGCCCTTTACAAAGAAAATCCAGATGCAAAAATCATTGCGCATCCAGAATCCGAAACTCATATTCTAAAAACAGCTGCTTATATTGGTTCGACAGCAGGAATGATCGAGTTTGTAAAAACAGATCCAAGTAAGAAATTTATCGTTGCCACCGAAGCAGGTATTCTTCATAAAATGCAGCAAGTAGTTCCTGATAAAATACTGATTCCCGCACCGTCTAACGAAGATAATACTTGCGCCTGTAGCGAATGTGGTTATATGAAAATGAACACTCTACAAAAAGTGTACGATTGCCTACTCAATGAAAGCCCCGAAATTAATGTTCCAGGCGATATTATGAAAAAAGCATTGATTCCTATTGAACGTATGCTTGAACTATCTAAATAATGATCCACACCAATTACTTAATTATAGGTTCCGGAGTTGCAGGATTAACTTTTGCAGCCAAAATTGCAGAACGATTCCCCGACAAAAAAGTCACGATAGTCACTAAAGCTAGCGAAGACGAATCGAATACCAAATATGCCCAAGGCGGAATTGCTATTGTGACCGATAAAGACGGTGACTCCTATCAAAAACATATCGACGACACCCTCATTTGTGGGGATGGATTATGCGATACATCAGTGGTTGAAATGGTGATTACCGAAGGCCCCAAACGATTAAAAGAATTGATAGAATGGGGCGCAAAATTCGATAAAAATGGCGAAGGAACTTTAGATTTAGGCAAAGAAGGCGGACATTCAGAAAACCGAGTGGTACATCATAAAGACCAAACGGGCAAAGAAATCGAACGCGCAATTTTAAGCCAAGTTCATAAAAAAGAAAACATTACCGTTTTAGATCATCACTTTGCATTCGACTTAATCACCGAAAACAATCGTTGTTTGGGTGCCTATGTTTTGGACCAAAAAACGAAAGAAATATTTACCTTCCAATCCGATTTTACCCTTCTTGCCACTGGCGGAATTGGCCATCTTTACGGACACACCACCAATCCTATAATTGCTACCGGTGACGGAATTGCAATGGCGTATAGAGCCAATGCTGCTATCAAAGAAATGGAATTTATCCAGTTTCATCCAACGGCTTTGTACGATGCAACGACAGGAACTTCGTTTTTAATTTCGGAAGCGGTTCGAGGTTTTGGAGCTTATTTACGCACCAAAAAGGGACATCGATTTATGCCTGATTATGACTCCCGAGGCGACTTGGCTTCGCGAGATATTGTTTCGCAAAGCATCGATTTAGAACTCAAGAAAAGTGGTGACGACAGCGTTTATTTAGATTGTACCCATTTAGATTTAGAAGCTTTTGTGAAACATTTCCCCATGATTTACGAACGCTGCAAAAGCGTTGGAATTGACATTGCGAAAGATTGGATTCCCGTAGTTCCAGCGCAGCATTACCTTTGTGGTGGTATTATAGTGGACAAAATTGGAAAAACTTCCGTTGAAAATTTATTTGCCTGTGGCGAATGTTCTCGAACAGGTTTACACGGCGCAAACCGATTAGCATCCAATTCTTTATTGGAAGCATTAGTCTATTCGGATAAAATATATAATTATTTAGCGAATACTTCTTTCGAAAAAAGTCAATTTACAGGCACAGTTTCAGACTGGAAATTAGTTGAAAACCGAAATGTAAAAGAAGAATATATCGATAAAACGAAAGCAGCATTACAGCTTTTGATGCGTCAAAATGCTGGAATTGTCCGCAAAGATGCTGATCTATTTGCCGCAAAAAAACAACTGGATCTTTGGGAAAACGAAATTAAAGAAGAAACAAAAAATCATCAAGTTAGAGCCAATTTATGGGAACTTTATAACCTGATCATCATTGCTAAATTAATCGTTGAGCAATCTATTGAGCGAACCGAAAATCGGGGCGGTTTTGTAAAAATTGAATAAAAAAAGCCTTTGATTATAAATCTATAACCGAAAGCTTTTTTCTATTATTTGTATGCCAATTTTTATTATTTTTATACAAATTATAAATGAGATTACATTGTGATTTGATTTAAAGAACAGTATTAAAAAACTCATAATCAATCATGCAAATAGACATCGATTTACTTTATTCATGCGGTGCAGTTGCTAAAAAGTATAAAAAGCACGAAGTTATATTTGACGAAGGCGAAGCGGCTAATTTTTATTATCAAATCTTGGACGGTAGTGTTCGAATGTATAATTCGAATGAAGAAGGAAAAGAATTTACACAAGGACTTTTTTATGCCGGAGATAGCTTTGGCGAACCACCACTATTTATAAATGAAACCTATCCCTCAAAAGCAATTGCCATTCAAGACAGTACAATTTTAAAATTATCAAAGGATAAATTTTTAAAAATTATTGATGAAAATCCTTCCATTCAAAAGTATTTTTTAAATTTATTTGCGCATAAAATTCATTCGAAAGCAAAGACTTCAAAAGAAATTATCAATCAAAAACCAGAATATCGAATTATCTCTTTTTTAAATTCATTTAAGAAAAAAACAGAACATCCTGATGAAAAAACGCTAATTCCTTTTACCCGTCAGGAAATAGCAGATTTTACTGGCTTGAGAGTTGAAACTGTTATTCGGGCTTTTACGAAATTAAATCAAAGTCATAAAGTTGAAATCATCCATCATAAAATATATTACTGAATTTAAAAATTATAATTTTCTAGAATACAAAACGATAAATTTTTGTTAAGGATTAAACTTTCAAAATCTTTTTAGGTCTTATCACTATAACTTAAAAAATAAGAAAATGAAAAAATTAATTGTTACCGCATTATTAGTTGTTGGAATAGCATCTTTTGCACAAGACAGAAATGAAATGGGAAATAGACCTGACAGAAGACCAGAAATGGAAAAATTGTCACCCGAACAACGCACTCAGTTGATGGTCAAAAAAATGACATTAGACCTAGATTTGAACTCTAAGCAACAAGAACAAGTTAAACAAGTTATTGCCGAACAAGGAGCAAAAAGAGAAGCCATGAAAGCCGATCGAATGGCTAAAAAAGAGGAAGAGGCAAAAAGAAATACCGATGATCATTATGCTATGAAAAACAAAATGCTTGATGAACAAATTGCCATGCAAGATAAAATGAAAAAAATATTATCTCCTGAGCAATTCGAAAAATGGAATAAGCTAAAAGAAAAACGTCAAGGAAAATTTCACGATAAACATCATGAAAGAGATCATGATAATGGTCCTGAAAGAGAGCACGATGATAAATAAAAACAATTAAAATAAAAAAACTTCCGGTGACACTGGAAGTTTTTTCATTTTAAAAATACCAACAATTAAAAAGTCTTCGAAACTTTATCGATGGCTTGAATGGTATAATCTAAGTCTTCATAAGAAAGTGCATCGGTAATAAACCAAGTTTCATAAGCCGATGGCGCAATATAAATTCCTTCATTCAACAAACCATGGAAGAATTTCTTGAAAGTTTCGTTATCTCCTTTTGCGGCAGATTGAAAATCGACCACAGCCTCAGCTGCAAAATGTACCGAAATCATTGACCCAATTTGGTTGATGGTAAAAGTCACCTTATTTTCTTTCAACACTTTATCAATTCCAGCAGCCAAATAAGCTGTTTTTTCTTCTAATCTTTTAAAAATAGCTCTGTCAGAATCTAATGCTTGCAACATCGCTAATCCTGCAGCCATGGCTAACGGGTTTCCTGATAATGTTCCCGCTTGATAAACAGGGCCAAGAGGCGCTAAATAATTCATTATTTCATTTCTTGCTGCAAAAGCACCAACTGGCAAACCTCCACCAATTACTTTTCCGAAACAAACAATATCTGCTTTGATGTTGAATAATTCTTGAACTCCGCCCGGAGCGAGTCTGAATCCTGTCATCACCTCATCAAAAATCAATAGTATATCATTGTCAGTACACAATTGGCGTAAGCCTTCAAGAAAACCTTTATTAGGAGGAATACAGCCCATATTTCCGGCAACAGCTTCTACAATTATGGCAGCAATTTCGTTTTTATTGGCTTCGATCAAAGTGGCTACGTTTTCTAAATCATTGTATCTTGCCAGCAAAGTATCTTTGGCAGTTCCGGCAGTTACACCGGGACTATTTGGAGATCCAAAAGTGATCGCTCCACTTCCGGCTTGTATCAAGAACGAATCCGAATGACCGTGATAACAACCAGCAAATTTGATAATTTTATCTTTTTTGGTAAATCCGCGAGCTAATCTTACGGCGCTCATACACGCTTCGGTTCCTGAATTGACGAATCGTATCTTGTCAATATTTGGTACCATTGCAACGGCTAAAGCTGCGATTTGAGTTTCTAATTCGGTTGGCATTCCGAAGGAGGTTCCCAATTTCGCTTTTTCAGTAATCGCATCAATTACAGGTTGATAGGCATGGCCCAAAATCATTGGCCCCCAAGAATTGATATAATCTATTAATTTATTTCCGTCTTCGTCTATCAAATAAGCACCTTTGGCACTTTTGACAAAAATTGGAGTTCCGCCAACTGCTTTGAAGGCACGAACAGGTGAATTTACACCTCCTGGAATTACTTTTTCTGCTTCTGCAAAAAGCTGACTACTTCTTTGATAGTTCATTTAGAGTTTAGATTTTAGAATATAGAGTATAGAGTATAGATAATAGGATTGAAATTGCTATTGCACTTTCAGGCTCTGACCGATTGAAATAGTATTGTCAGACATATTGTTTTTATTTTTTAATTCATCTATCGAAAGTTTAAATTTTCTTGAAATAGAATACAAAGTATCGCCAGGACTTACTTGATATTCTCTGGGATTAGCGACAACTTTTTCGCTGGTATAAACAGGGGTTTTATCTAAACTTCCGCCATCATATTTATACAATTGATAGCGCTCGATCAAAGCGATTAATTTAGTTGGATAAAGCGAATCTGTGGCGTAACCAGAATCTTTCAAGCCATTGGCCCAAGCCTTATAATCTTTTTTATCTAGTGAAAAAAGGGGTAAATACCGTGCACCCGCTGTTAAAAAAAGAGCGTGATCTCGGAATGAGTCACTGGGGTTATCATATTTTCGAAAGCACTCACCAACCGAATCATCATCATATTTTATACTAGCGCCAGACCAATCTTTGTGGCATTTTATTCCGAAATGATTGTTGGCCTGAACACATAACGGGCCCGTTCCTGATCCCGATTCTAGAATGGCTTGACCTAAAATTACACTTGCAGGAATGCCATATTTTCTCATGTTTGACTGAGCCACTCCATTGTATTTTTCGATATAAGCCAAAATCATTTCATTGGTGACTTTTACTCGGGTAGTAGCTTCGAGAGTCACTGTTTCCGAATTATTAGTGTTTGATTTCTTTGTGGTAGCTTTTTTATGATTTCTTGCCACCGAGGTTTTCGATTTTGAACCATATCTAGTAGTTTGAATAACAGACTTTTTCGTATTACAACTTACGAAAACCAAAATCATTATTATGAGTATATATTTTCTAATCATTGAAAATCTATTATTGGTAATTTTTTTGCTTTTAGTTTCAAATTCATACCTGCAATTCCTTGAATTCCTCCGGTATGAATCAATAAAATTTTTGAGTTTTTGGGGAAATAACCTTTTTCAATCAAATCTAAAACGCCAAAAACCATCTTCGCTGTATAAACCGGATCCAAAGGGACTTTATTATCCAGATAAAACTGGTTCATAAACGCGATTAATGCTGGGTTTACTTTGCCATAGCCTCCAAAATGGTATGCCGTTATTAATTCCCAATTTTCATTCCTTGCAAAATTACGAATTTCATCTTTTAAAAAATCACCTTTTAAGGCAGGAAATCCCAAAACTTTTTGGTGGGGTAAAATACTGTTTATGATTCCACTAATTGTTCCGCCAGTTCCTACGGCGCAACATACAAAATCGTACTGAAAATCAGCTTCGGTTAGTATTTCTTCGCAGCCTTTGACGGCAAATTCATTAGTTCCACCTTCGGGAACAAGATAAAAATTGCCAAATTTTTGTTTTAAATTTTCAAGAAAATAAGGTTCATTTTTATGCCGATAATCTTCCCGAGTAATAAATTCGAACTGCATTCCACATTCTTGGGCAAATTTTAGGGTTGGATTATCTGCAATTTTACTTTCTAGTTCATCGCCTCGAATAACTCCAATGGTCTTGAAACCATTTTCTTTCCCCGCAAAAGCGGTGGCTGCAATATGATTGGAATAGGCGCCACCAAAAGTGAGTAGCGTTTGCTGATTTTCGGCTCTTGCCTGGAGAAGATTATACTTTAACTTTCGGTATTTATTGCCCGAAACAATCGGATGAATTAAATCTTCGCGCCGAATAGACACGAAGATTTTATTAGAATTTAATTGTATTTCTTGGGTTAAAATTTCTTGCAA
>CAILTC010000567.1 GCA_903837025.1 uncultured Bacteroidota bacterium
AAATAAAAATAATTATTATTATATGGCAAAAATTTACTCTAAAAAACCAATAGTTATACCTACAATGAAACCAAAAAAAGAAACAATCTCTTTTTTATTAAATTACTCAAAAGCGTTAAGCATAATAAAAGTAAACAAAATGAGTTTCGTAATTATAGCTAATTAAGGAAACATCCCGATTTTATCGGGATGTTTTCATTTTATATTCTTCCAACACCGTCTTTCTTCCAACGGTCTTGGTGATACGATCTTTTTCTAAATCCCAACCACGCGCTGGAGAATATTCGCGTCCGTACCAAATCATTTGCAAGTGCAAGTCATTCCAAATTTCCATCGGAAAAATGCGTTTGGCATCCTTTTCGGTTTGCACCACATTTTTTCCATTCGATAAGTTCCATCGAAACATCAATCGGTGAATATGCGTATCGACCGGAAAAGCAGGAACGCCAAAGGCTTGCGACATCACAACACTCGCCGTTTTATGCCCAACAGCTGGTAGTTCCTCCAAACTTTCGAAACTTTGAGGTACTTCGCCACCGTGTTTGTCAATTAGAATATGTGATAAACCATGAATTCCTTTCGACTTCATCGGTGATAAACCACAAGGACGAATGATATCTTTTATCTCCTCGACCGACAATTTTATCATATCATACGGATTATCCGCCTTGGCAAAAAGCAAGGGCGTAATTTGATTCACCCGAACATCCGTACACTGCGCCGAGAGCAAAACCGCAATCAGCAAGGTATAAGGATCCTTATGATTCAGCGGAATCGGGATTTCGGGATACAATTCTTTTAACGTATTAATAACAAACGTTACACGCTCGGCTTTCGTCATTTTAGTTTAATTTTGAGACGTAAAAATACAGATTTTGATTGAAGTTTGTTGATTAACGATTTTCGATTTCAGATTTAAAAAAATAAAAAAATGACATCATTAAAAAAAGGCGACAAAGCCCCCAATTTTTCAGGATTAGATCAAGACGGAAAATCCCATCAATTAGCGGATTATAAAGGAAAAAAATTAGTAGTTTTCTTTTATCCAAAAGCAAATACGCCAGGATGCACTGCCGAAGCCTGTGATTTAAGAGATAACTTTGAGCGGTTTCAAGCCAATAATTATACACTTTTAGGCGTTAGCGCCGATGCTGCAAAAGCCCAAGCAAAATTCAAGGAAAAATACGATTTCCCTTTTCCGTTATTGGCCGACGAAGATAAATCTGTAATTCAGGCTTTTGGAGTTTGGGGACCCAAAAAATTCATGGGACGAGAATATGATGGTATTCACAGAACCACTTTTGTAATCGATGAAAATGGCATCATTGACGAAGTAATTTCGGAGGTAAAAACTAAGGCTCACGCTGCGCAAATATTGAAATAATAGTTGAGATCAAGTATATATTTATTAAATTTATTTTGTCATTCTGAGGAGCGAAGAATCACATCATGTGAGCAACTAATGTGATTTCTCCTTTGTCGAAATGACAAAATTAAAAGTAATTGCATTAGCAACGACAACAATATGATTTCATATAAAAAATGCCGATAAAATATTTTATCGGCATTTTTTTATGTGTTTAGTTTTAACCTAATTCTTTTTTTCAAATAATCGATCTGGATGATACCCAAAAAGTTGATGTGTTTTGATGATTTCAGCAACACCAGTAGGTAACATAGCTTCCCAGCCTTGTTTGTTTTCGCTAATCATTTTCAAAACTTCACGCGAGAATACTTCTAAATTTTTAGGATTATAGTTTGTAATATCTACTACTTTTCCGTTGAATTTAAAAAATTTATATAATTCCTTCATTCTTGGGTGAACCCTTAATGTTTCGGAATTCATAATTTCACCGTTTTCATCAATCATTGGATATAAATATACTTTCATATCCCGATAGAATAATTTTCCGAAAGCTTCTAGAATCCCACCACTCAAATGGCGATAGTATTTTTCGTCAAAAATGTCAACTAAATTGTTTACACCCATTGCCAATCCCATTCGGGCTTTGGTATATTTCGAGAAGTATTCAACCACTCTATAATATTCCTGAAAATTCGAAATCATTACCGTTTGTCCAAGCGAACAAAGGAGTTCAGCACGATCCATGAAATCGCGTTCGTCAATTTCACCGTCAGAACGCAAATTCGACAATGTAATTTCGAAGATAACCAAGGTGTTTTCAGCATCGACTTTATTTTCGTCCAAAAACATTTTTAAGGATTCCTCATACATATCCATATTTACTTTGGTAACGGGACGAAAACTCCCTCTTAAAGTAAGTATGTTTTTTTTGTATAAAATTGCCGCAGGAAGTACATTTCGACCTTGAGGGTCAAATATTACGGCATCAGTCATTCCGTTTTTCACCAATTGTAAACTCATCAAACGATTGTCTACATGAGCAAAACGAGGTCCCGAAAAATTGATTGTGTCTATTTCTAATTGGTCTTTATCTAAGTGATCATATAAATAACGCAACAAACGTTTGGGGTCATTATTTTTATAATAAGCTCCATAAATAAGATTTACACCTAGAATACCAAGTGTTTCTTGTTGCAATCGAACGTCGGTTTCTTTAAAACGAATGTGAAGAATAATATCGTTGTATTCTTCATCAGGTTCAACTTGGTATCGAATTCCAACCCAACCATGGCCTTTAAATTGTTTGGCAAAATCGATTGTAGAAACGGTATTGGCATAACTAAAAAACATTTTATTGGGATGTTTTTCTCTGCTTAATCGTTTTTCAATTAGTTCTACTTCATGCGAAAGCATTTTTTTAAGTCGGCTTTCGGTTACGTAACGACCATCCTCTTCAATTCCGTATATGACATCGCTAAAGTCCTTGTCATAGGCAGACGTTGCTTTTGCAATTGTTCCTGATGAACCACCAGCTCTAAAAAAATGTCTTACAGTTTCTTGTCCAGCACCAATTTCGGCAAAAGTTCCGTAAATGTTTTCGTTTAAATTAATACGCAGTGCTTTGTCTTTTATCGAAGGAATTTGTTCGATGACTTTATCACCTTTCAATTTTATTGCTGTATCCATACTATATAAATAGGGCTAGTTTTATTGCAAAGTTAATTAAATAGGTTTCTAATTGAAAGATAATTAATCCTATTTTTGTAAAATAATTTACATAAACCGTGCTAGATGAAAGTATATTTTTTAGGAACCGGCACTTCACAAGGAATTCCTGTCATAGGAAGCAATCATTCGGTGTGTCAAAGTGCTGATTTTAAAGATAAAAGGCTTCGTGTTTCGGTTTGGATTTCTTGGGAGAATCATTCGTTCGTTATTGACTGTGGCCCTGATTTTAGACAACAAATACTCACTTCTAATTGTCAAAAAGTAGATGGGATTTTATACACTCATGAACATTCGGATCATACCGCCGGATTAGATGACATTAGACCGTTTAATTTTAAGCAAGGCGAAATCTCAATTTATGCACACCAACGGGTGATTGAAAATCTAAAAAAACGATTTGATTATATTTTTGAAACCGAAAATAAATATCCTGGTGCACCTTCTGTAAAGCCAATAGAAGTGATTAATAATCATCCTTTTTCTATTGGAAATAAAAAAGCAATTCCTATACAGGTAATGCACGGAAGTTTATCGGTTTTTGGTTATCGGATTGACGATTTTGCCTATTTAACCGATGTGAAAACAGTTGAAGAAACCGAAATTTATAAATTAAAAAACCTTAAAGTTTTGGTTATAAACGCTTTGCGAGAAGAACCTCATAATACACATTTTAATTTGCAAGAAGCTTTAGATTTTATTCAATTGGTTCAACCAGAAAAAGCTTATATTACCCATATTAGCCATATTCTTGGCTTTCATGAAGAAGTACAAAAAAAATTGCCGAAGAACGTTTATTTGGCTTATGACAATTTAGTAATCACTATTTAATATTATTTGAAAATGAAAAAATCATTGCTGCTTTACCTTTTTATCCTTGTTTTACTTTTGAATGTTTTTACCTACAAGTATTTTAGTAGCGAATTAGCTTTCGAAAAAAGCCGATCCGAAAATACAGCCAAAAAATGGAAAGATAGCCTCCTTGTATCAAATAATAAACTAGCCGATGCTAATTATTTTTCACTTGAAAATAATGAAAATGCCCAAAATTATTTTAATCCGGATAACGCCAAAAAAACAATCTTAATTGAAAAATTGATTCCTTCGGTTACCGAAAAATTGATGGATTTGAATGCGAATCCAAAGGGAAATCCTTATACCGGTCAAGATCAAATTGGTACTAATAAATTTAGCATCAACAAGGTAAAAATTCTAAACCATCGATGGATTATTGCCGATTTCAATGACGGTGATTATTGGGGCGAAGTTTTATTGAAGTATTTTGTAAACGAAGATGAATCTGTTTCTTTTGAAACCATCCAGTCTTTTATTTACCAAAAATAGTATTCATATTTCAGATTAAGAAGGTTAAACATCCCCATAAAAAAACGAAAAAAATATGATTTCTGTGGACAGTTTTGTTTTTTTGCTACCTGCTACCTGCTACCTGCTACCTGCTATCTAACTTAAAAGCCATTTCTTGAAGTCATAAAAGTTTTGTGGTGAAACTCCGTGACCAATTGGGTATTCTTTATAGGTTATTTCGATTCCTAAATTCTCCAAAAAGGGTTTTGCTTTTCGTCCCCAATCTACCGGAATAACTTGGTCGACTGTTCCGTGAGAAGCAAATATCTTCAGTTTTGAAAAAGAATTTTCGAGATAGTTTTCTGTTAAAATTTCGGGATTAATGTATCCGCTCATGGCAACTACTTGTTGTACTTTTTCTGGGTACGAAAGCGCCACGGCATAACTCAAAATCGTTCCTTGACTAAAACCAATTAAAGTCACATTCGTGGTATCAATTGGGAAATTTGCAACCAATTCGTCAATGAATTTAGCGATTAGATCTCTCGAAATTCGCGCTTGTTCGT
>CAILTC010000568.1 GCA_903837025.1 uncultured Bacteroidota bacterium
AACCGCTATATTTTCGTCTTTGTTTTTTTTATCGATAATTATATCTAAAACCTTGTTGATTCCTTCTCCGTTGGCCAATGATTTTCCGCCAAATTTTAATATTTTCATCTTATTTTTTTTATTTTTAAAAACAACATCCAGTAAAATGTTTAATTGATCGTACTCCATTAAAAAAGCATCGTGCCCATGTTGGGAATCAATTTCACTATAAAATACATTATGTTTAAATTTTTTAATTTCGTTGTAGGTTTCTCTGTTTTCATTTGCTGTAAAAAACAAATCCGAATTGATTCCGATGATATAAATATTGGCATCAACTTCGGTAATTATATTTTCAAAAGACGTTTTACCTCTGGTAATATCAATGGTTTTAAGCAATTGATTCATCATTTTATAAGCCGAAAGTTGAAATCTTTTTTGCAACTTCTCTCCGTGATGATTCAGCCAACTTTCCACTTGAAACGACTCAAAAGAATCTGTTGAAGTTCGTTGAAATTTTTCTTTAAACGATTCTGGCGTTCGATAACACAACATAGCATGAATACGAGCGTCTTCGATAGGTTTCGAAGAATTGTTCAATATTTTTTCTTGAAGATAACAATTGGCTATCAACCAGTCTGTCGATTTCCAGTCGGAAGCTATCGGAAAAAAATTATGGGTTAATTTAGGTGCTAAAGCCACCATTTCCCATGCAATTCCGCCACCTACAGAGCCACCAATTAAAGCAAATAATTCTTTAACTTTTAGAAATTGAATTCCTTCCAGAAAAAGTCTGGCGATATCTCTTGCGGTAAAATCCAAGTAATTTTCTATGTATGCTTTATCGTAACCATTTCCGGGAACGTTAAAAGCTAAAATGGTGTATTTATTGGTATCGATTGTTTTCTTTTCGCCAATGAGATTGTTCCACCAACCATTTTCACCGACAACTTGAGAATTTCCGGTCAAGGCGTGATTCACCAATACAATCGGAGCGGTGTTTAACGCTTGTCCAAAAACCTGAAAACTTAGATTTATAGCTGCGTAAAATGCGCCACTTTCGGTGGTGAAATTTTGTATTTTAATAGATGTTGGTTTATTTTCCAATTTCAAATCTTTTGTGATTTTTGATTTGTGTGCGGAAATATTAGAAAGAAAGCTAGAAGTAAACTAGAAGAATTCTCGTGAGTTATCTTTCCACGTTTTGCGTGGTAGAATGCAGCACCTTCTTCGATTTACCGAAGGGTTGCTAAGGCTTCATCGGGTCTAATCCCTCTGCCTTTCTTTATAACATTTCAATACGTTTGTGAACTTTAAAGCACAAATTAACTACAATTTTTTGTAACCACCAAATTTAACGTAAGTTGGTTTTTAGGTTTAAATTTAAAGCAGCATCGGAAAGAGTCATTACGCGACTTTTGTCGTTACTCATTTTAAAATTGTGAATTCCATGAAACCTAATTTTAATGGTACTTTTTAAACAAAATGGCATTTTCAATACCAACATTGTCATTCCGTAGGAATCTTGAAATCATTCAATTAGATTCTTACAGAATAACAAATTGGAATTGCCTATTTTAGACAAAACCTGTTTTTATCTCATTTTTTTTAGATAAAAAGTGTCTCGTTTTCCCCTGAATTTATCAAAGACAACAAAGAGTTGGATGCTGTATTTGGAGCCAAAGTTTCTTTAGAATTCAAATTTTTAAAAAAACGAATTGCTGTTGATATATAGTTTAGAATTTTCATAATGTTCTATTTTTAGATGTTATACTTTTTTATGTTTTTTTTAAAACTGAATTCGATCCAGTTTTTATTTTATTTATTAGATTTTGATTTATACCGATTTGAGGTCAGAAAAACAAAAAACCCTTTTAGATACGTATCCAAAAGGGTTTTAAGTTATATGATAAACTTATACTTTCGGAATCAACTGACGCATACGCACTTCATGACATGGACAAAATTCATCGATTTGACGTTGTACTTTTTCATCTGTTGTTGTTTAAAAATTTTCATATTTTGTGTCATTTAATATTTACTATAATTCAAAAAAAAAGCCTCCCGTTTTGTGGGAGGCTTTAGCTATATATTTTTGATTTAAAATTTAAGCAATACGCAACCCACAGGATAAATCCTGAAAGTGTTTCGACATATTGCATACATTAAAATTCATTTTTTTGGTTTTGATGAAACAAAAGTGCAAACTTTTATCGAGATAACCAAATAATTTTATGAAAAAAATCGAATACTATTCGAACCATCAACTATTCCGCAAAACAAGCACTGAAATTTTTACATCAAAAAAATGCAAAGAATAATTTGCAATTCAATTTGGTTTCATACATTTGCAGTCGAATATTAGAGGAAAAATTTGAACTGATTGCAACCTCGTTAAAAAAATGCTAAAGCAGAAA
>CAILTC010000569.1 GCA_903837025.1 uncultured Bacteroidota bacterium
CCAACAAGTGAAAATATGGTAGTCGATTTCTCTAAAAGAATCATCAGTAGATTACCCGAAAATATTGGCCTTTTTTCTTTAAAATTACAAGAAACTGAATCTTCCTTTGCCGAATGGTTTGCAAGCGATAATTTGTAATTCAAAAAACCAACTTTAGCTTTATGCAAATCACGCCCAACAAAAAAATATATTTCGCCTCCGATCAGCATTTTGGCGCACCAACTCCTGAATTAAGTTTACCAAGAGAAAAGAAATTTGTCGCTTGGCTTGACGAAGTCAAAGGAGATGCAGAAGCTATTTTTTTATTAGGCGATTTATTCGATTTTTGGTTCGAATATAAAACGGTAGTTCCAAAAGGTTTTGTGCGCGTTCTTGGCAAATTAGCCGAGATTCGCGACAGTGGAATTCCGATTTATTTCTTCGTAGGCAATCATGATTTATGGATGAATGACTATTTCGAAAAAGAATTGAATATCCCTATTTATCGCGATAATCAAGAATTTACTTTCAACGGAAAAACCTTCTTAATTGGCCACGGAGACGGAAAAGGGCCTGGCGACAAAGGCTACAAACGAATGAAGAAGGTATTCACAAATCCGTTTTCGAAAGGACTGTTTCGATGGCTTCACCCCGACATTGGCGTATCGTTAGGACATTACCTTTCGGTAAAAAACAAATTGATTTCGGGCGATGAAGATGTAAAATTCCTTGGTGAAGAAAACGAATGGCTCATTCTTTATGCTAAAAGAAAACTAGAAACCAAACATTACAATTACCTTGTTTTTGGTCACCGCCATTTGCCAATGATTTATCCTGTTGGCGAAAATTCCCAGTATGTAAACCTTGGCGATTGGATTGGTTATTTTACGTATGGTGTTTTTGATGGCGAGAATTTCGAATTGAAGAAGTATTAATTTACTATGAATTTTCGTGTTCGTCCAAGTCTTTTTGCAAGTCCAAATTTCTAAAAGATGGCAATTTAATTCCTGTAAAAACTACGATTAACAGGGTCATGCTTCCGCCAAAAACAACTGCGGTAACCGTTCCCATTAATTTTGCAGTTAATCCGCTTTCAAAAGCGCCCAACTCATTTGACGAACCTACAAAAATAGAATTCACAGCGGCAACACGACCTCGCATGTGATCGGGAGTTTTCAATTGCAAAATCGTCTGACGTATCACTACCGAAATTCCATCAGCTACTCCGCTAAAAAACAAGGCCAATACCGATAACCAAAACCAAGAGGAAAGTCCAAAAACAATGATGCAAACACCAAAAGCAAAAATAGCGCCCAACAAATTGACACCTGCCTTTTTATAAAAAGGAAGATGCGCCGAAACAAACATAGTCAACATAGAACCTACCGCTGGCGCTGCTCGTAAAACCCCAAAACCTTCAGGTCCAACCTTTAGAATATCTTGAGCAAAAATAGGCAAAAGCGCCACCGCCCCACCAAAAAGTACCGCAACCATATCGAGTGTTAACGCACCTAAAACAGATTTATTCGTGTATACAAACTTTACACCTTCCTTTAAACTTTCCATAATAGGTTCTCCAATTTTTGGGTTCAAAATGGGCTTGGCTCCTATTTGCGTCAATGTCATCAACGATAAAACAGAACAGGCAAAAACAAGACACATCGACCAATGAACACCAATTAAAGTTATAGAAAATCCCGCCACCGAAGGCCCTAAAACAGCACCAATTTGCCATACAGAACTACTCCAAGTGGCAGCGTTAGGATATACTTTTTTCGGAACGATTAATGACAAAAGGGAGAAGATGGTTGGCCCGAGAAAAGAACGAACTAATCCGCCTAGAAAAACCAGAAAATAAATACCATAGAGAATTTTATTGGTTGCAACACCGCTGGCGATTCGGGGCCAAGTCAATAAAAACAAACCAAAACTAATAACCGAAAAAGCCAAAATACATTTCAACAGCATTCCTTTTTTTTCTTTTTGATCCACAATATGTCCGGCGAACAACGCCATTGCAATGGCTGGGATGACTTCCATTAATCCGATGATTCCTAAAGAAAGTGGATTTTTGGTTAGACTATAAACCTGCCATTCTATGATAATAAATTGCATCGACCAAGCAAAAACCATGGCAAATCGCAACAACAAAAACGTATTAAATTCTCTATAACGCAAGGCTGCGTAAGGATCTTTTTTCTTCATTATAACAGTAAAATTTATTTGATGTCTTTTAATCTTAGTTGGATGGAAACTTTTCCGTTCCATTCATTTTCATCGATGCAATATACTGCTTCGAATGGTTTTTTATGCGTTGTAACCTCCATTTTATTTCCTAATCCAAAGCCAATTGCTGGAATTCCCTCGGAATTATTTTGCCTAACAAATAATTTTAAATGTTCCTCGTCGCCACCCATTTTTTTGGCGTAACCCGTGTCTTTCACGTTTTTTGTCAAAAAAATTGGTGTCATATTTAGTGGACCAAAAGGCTCGAATTGTTTCAAAATCCGAATCAATTTTGGTGTAATATCCTCAAAATTGATCTCGGCATCTATCGAAATTTCGGGAGTTAACGAATCAGGATGAATGGTTTCTTCGACTACTTTTTCGAAAGCATTTTTGAATAGTTGATAATTCTCTTCCAATAAAGTCATTCCTGCGGCATACATGTGTCCTCCAAATTGCTCCAAATGTTCCGAACAGGCTTCCAAGGCATTATACACATCGAAATCTTTTACAGAACGTGCCGAAGCAGCATATTTATCACCACTTTTTGTAAAAACCAATGTCGGACGATAATAGTTTTCAATCAGTCGTGAAGCTACGATTCCGATAACGCCTTTGTGCCAATCTTCTTGAAAAACGACCGTTGTAAAACGTTCTTTTTCATCATTTACTATAATTTGCGCAAGGGCCTCTTTGGTAATTTGTTTGTCTAAATCTTTCCGTTCCGAATTATAGGCTTCAATTTCGGAAGCGAATTGTTGCGCTTGCTCAAAATCGAATTCCGATAATAATGCTACAGCATGATTGCCATGTTTGATTCGTCCTGCGGCATTTATTCTTGGCGCAATGATAAAAACAACATCGGTAATATCTAAAGTTTGTTTTTTTACTTGATGAACCAAAGCCTTGATTCCTGGCCTAGGATCAGCATTAATCACTTGCAAACCAAAATAAGCCAAAACCCTGTTTTCACCCGTCATCGGAACAATATCGGCGGCAATTGCAGTGGCAACCAAATCTAAATACGAAGTCAAATCTTCGATGGTTTGATTTCGGTTTTGGCCCAAAGCCTGAATCAATTTGAAACCAATTCCGCAACCGCATAACTCATCATAAGGATAATTGCAATCTTCCCGTTTGGGATCTAAAACAGCCACGGCTTCGGGCAAGAATTCACCCGGTCGGTGGTGATCACAAATGATAAAATCAATATTTCGCTCTTTGGCGTAAGCCACATGATCGATCGATTTTATACCACAATCCAAGGCAATTATCAACGAAAAATCATTGTCTTCCGCAAAGTCAATTCCTTTAAAAGAAACGCCATAACCTTCGGCATACCGATCCGGAATATAAGTAGCAACGTTGGAATAATACGTTTTCAAATACGAAGAGACCAAGGAAACAGCGGTAGTGCCGTCAACATCATAATCCCCAAAAACGAGAATATTTTCGTTATTTTCAATTGCCCTTTCGATACGTTCCACCGCTTTATCCATGTCTTTCATCAAAAACGGATTATGCAAATCGGACAAAGTGGGACGGAAAAATTGGCGCGCTTCTTCGAAAGTTTCGATGCCTCGTTGCACCAGAAGTGTTGCCACAAAATTTTCTACATTCAAAGCCTCAGCAAGATGTTTTACCTTTTCTTCCGAAGGTTTTGATTTGATAGTCCAGCGCATAATTGATTTACGAATTTAGAATTACAAATTCTGATTTTGTGTGATTGAACAAATTTAGTTTAAAATAGGTACAAAAAGGTAAACCATAAAATATGTTTTAAAATATTTGGAAAGGCCTTAAAAATAAACGCAAAATCGCAGTACTTTTGAGTTCTATTTCATTTTTAAAATCAAACAAAATGCAAATTCAAGGACAAATCGTCGATATTCAAAACAAACGAATTTACGCTGGTGAAATCACTGTCGAAAACGGAAAAATCATTTCGATAATCGAGAAAATTAACGAGGTGAAAAGCTATATTCTACCTGGATTTATCGATGCGCACATTCATATCGAAAGTTCGATGCTCGTTCCTTCCGAATTTGCAAAAATTGCAGTGCTTCACGGAACAGTCGGCACAATTTCTGATCCGCATGAAATTGCCAATGTTCTGGGAAAAGAAGGCGTTTATTATATGATTGAGAACAGCAAAAAAGTGCCGTTGAAATTCCATTTTGGAGCTCCTTCTTGCGTTCCTGCAACGACTTTCGAGAGTGCTGGTGCCACCATCAATTCAGAAGGAATCAAGGAATTAATGGCTTCACCTGACATCTATTATTTGGCAGAAATGATGAATTATCCCGGCGTTTTATTCGATGATGATGAAGTTTTAAAGAAAATTCATTGGGCAAAACATTTCGAAAAACCCGTTGATGGTCATGCGCCAGGATTGCGAGGTGAATCCGTTAGAAAATATATTTCGGCAGGAATTACAACCGACCACGAATGCTTTACTTTTGAAGAAGCCGAAGAGAAATTAGCCCTCGGAATGAAAGTGCTTATTCGCGAAGGAAGTGCCGCCAAAAACTTCGAAGCATTAATCGATTTACTTCCTGAAAATTACGAAAACATGATGTTTTGTTCGGACGATAAACATCCAGACGACTTGATTTTGGGGCACATTAATTTGCTTTGCGCTCGGGCTGTCGCCAAAGGGGTTGACGTTTTCAAAGTCTTGCAAGTCGCTTGCGTGAATCCTGTACATCATTACAAAATGAATGTGGGTTTATTGAAAGAAAATGACGCTGCCGATTTTATCGTGGTCGAAGATTTAGCCGATTTCAAAGTGTTGCAAACCTATATCAATGGCGAATTAGTTGCTAAAAATGGAGAATCTTTTGTGGCAACTGTTCCGTTTGAAACACCCAATAATTTTAATATTACTTCTAAAGAAATTAGTGATTTTTCAGTTTCGGGTTCGGGTTCAAAAATTCGAGTAATCGAAGCCTTGGAAGGACAATTGATTACGAATGAAATGCATCATAAACCGCTAATTATTGATGGAAAAATAGTTTCAGATACAGAAAATGATATCTTGAAAATGGCGGTGGTCAATCGGTATCAAAACACAACCCGAGGCGGAGCCGAACTGAGCGAAGCTAAACCCGCCATTGCTTTTATCAAAAACTTTGGATTAAAAAAAGGAGCAATCGCCAGTTCGGTGGCCCACGATTGTCATAATATTGTTGTCGTAGGAACTTCGGATGCCGAAATTTGCCAGGCCGTCAATTTGATTATTAAAAATAGAGGTGGAATTTGCGCCGTCAATGGATCTTCAACTAAAATATTGCCTTTACCAGTTGCTGGGATTATGAGCGACAAAAACGCTTGGGAAACGGGGAAATTATACCAAGAAATTGATGCAATGGCAAAGGAATTAGGCAGCAGTTTGAAAGCTCCTTTTATGACGCTTTCGTTTATGGCTTTACTCGTTATCCCCGATTTGAAGTTATCCGACAAAGGATTATTTAGCGGAAATACTTTTTCGTTTGTGGATTTAGAAATAGAATAACAATTTAATTTCTCCAAAACTTATATCACCTTAAATGCCTTATATGGTAAAATATTTTGAACCATATAAGGCATTTAAGGTCATATAAGAAAATTTTTTTGGTCTACAAATCTTATTGTTTCAAAGCCAAAGCCTGTCCTTCAAACTGAATTCCGTTCCATCCTAATTTTATAAAATTACGTATGTTTTGATGGTTGGTTCCTTCTGGATCACTTAAAACTTCCTCAAAATAATACGCTCCAAAACAAGCTAAGGTTTCGGCTTGTGATAGGTTTTGCAATTGAGCAAAAGCAAATAATTTGCAAGAACCAGAGTTTTCTCCTGCGGCATTGTGTTGGGTTCCATTATCGAAAGTCGTTGGTGTAAAATCGTAATTTTCTTCAATTACAGCAATAGTTTCTGCGAATGAAATTGAGTTTGGGGTTTGTTTTAGTTTTTCTAAAAAAGAGGTAATGCTCATTAGGTATTTTATTATTCGGGTTGTTTTTTATTTTCTTTCACTGTTATTTTCCCACCAACGACCACCACAATTTCTCCTTTTGGGGGTTTGTTTTCGAAATGCGTCAAGACTTCGCGCACCGTTCCTCGAACATTTTCTTCATGAAGTTTTGATAATTCTCGAGAAACACAAATTTGTCGGTCTTCGCCAAAAAAGGTAATGAATTCGGCCAATGTTTTTACCAATTTATGCGGTGAAACATATAAAATCATGGTTCGAGTTTCTTCGGCCAGCGCTAAATATCGAGTTTGTCTTCCTTTTTTGTCGGGCAAAAAACCTTCGAAAATAAATTTGTCATTGGGCAAACCGCTATTGACCAAAGCCGGTACAAAAGCAGTTGCGCCAGGCAAACATTCTACATCAATTTTGTTTTCGACACAAGCACGAGTGAGCAAAAATCCAGGATCTGAAATCGCTGGCGTTCCCGCATCCGAAATCAAGGCGATGGTTTCTCCTGCTTGCAAACGAGTGATTAAATTCTCGACCGTTTTGTGTTCGTTGTGCATGTGATGGCTGTGCATGTGCGTGCCAATCTCAAAATGTTTTAATAGTTTTCCGCTCGTTCGGGTGTCTTCCGCTAGAATCAAATCGACTTCTTTCAGAATCCGAATCGCTCTAAAAGTCATGTCTTCAAGGTTGCCAATTGGCGTTGGAACAATATATAATTTACCCATTTATGCGAATTTTTTTTCGATGATAGCCATAAATCGTAGAGAATAATCTTCCTTCCCATCCCAATTATTATAATCCGGTTTTACCATATCTTCGATAAAATCATGAGCTTCCTCAAAACTATCATAAGTAATTAATTGATTCAAAACACGGTTGTAATCTTCTTCGCTATTGCCAAAAAGGTTTTTTACAAAAGCAATTCGATCATTCAAATCGATGCTGATTCCTTTTGAAACTTTCTCGTTCAAAGAAACTTTTTTGGTTTCAATATCTTTCGGATTTAATTCTAATTCAGCAAGAAGTCGTTTTTCTTGGTCATGAATCGCTTCTTCTTTTGGAATATCAAAAGCAATTACGGGCGGAATTACTTCGCTTTGATCCAATTTTACAAACGTTGTTTCGGTATAATCACCGCCTAATAAATCCATAAAGGAAATTTGAACTTCTTCCTTTTTGGGAGCTTCCACTTCTTGTTCTTGATCTAATTGAAAAGCGGGCGGAAAAACAGGCTCTTTTATTTCTTTGGAGGAATCCAAAGGTATTTCTTCCTCTTTTGTTTCCAATTCTACTTCCGAAACTTCTTCTATTGGAACTTCTATTGCAGCTTCTGGAATCACTATTTCTTCAACAACTTCCTTCTTTAAAGGAATTGATTGGTATTGGGACAAATGATTCTCTTCAAAAAATTGTTTCATTTTTTCTACAATTTCTGCCTGACCAATAGTTGGTTTTGAACCTCCAAAATGTTCTTCAACAAATTGCAAAATGGTTAATTTCTCATACAATTTCCTTGTTTCATTGCACAATAAATTAATATCTGACTTATCTTTAATTTGTAATACTCTATGAGCAATACTCATTAAATCAGCTTCCAATCTTTTTTTCATAACTTTTGAGATTATAGTGAGTAGGGTGTATCTTTTTTAATATTTTTGTTTCGTTACAAAGTAATAAAAACTATTCATTTTAAGCGCTAGAAAAATACAAAATGTTTCTCGAAAATACAGTAAATCACAAAGAACAATTTGGTTGGATCGAAGTTATTTGCGGTTCGATGTTCTCGGGCAAAACCGAGGAACTTATCCGCAGGCTAAAAAGAGCGCAATTTGCCAAACAAAAAGTCGAAATTTTCAAGCCCGCGATTGATACGCGCTATCACGACGAAATGGTGGTATCGCACGATGCCAATGAAATTCGCTCTACTCCCGTTCCTGCCGCTGCAAATATTGCTATTTTGGCCCAAGGTTGTGACGTTGTGGGTATTGACGAAGCCCAGTTTTTTGATGATGAAATCGTGAAAATTTGTAATGATTTGGCTAACCAAGGTATCCGAGTGATTGTTGCTGGATTAGACATGGATTTCAAAGGCAATCCTTTTGGCCCCATGCCAGCATTGATGGCAACTGCCGAATATGTCACCAAGGTTCATGCCGTATGTACTCGTACCGGAAATCTTGCCAATTACAGTTTTAGAAAAACAAATAATGACAAACTCGTTATGCTTGGTGAAACCGAAGAATACGAACCTTTGAGTCGCGCAGCATATTACTATGCGATGAAAGAAAGTCATGAAAATAATGAAGCTTCTAAGGACAAAACCAAATAAAAATCAACAACAAAAATGTTGTTTTTTAAGAGGATTGTTAGCGAAAAGCTAATTTTCACTTTGTAAGGTTTTATTCTTCAATAAAACTCTAAAATAAACATTATTCCATTTCTATTTTTCTAACTTTGATGTAAAATAAATTACAATGGATTTACAAACTAGAAAAATCGCATTTATTCAAGAATTTCTTTCTATTGAAAGTGAGGAACTCCTTTCTCGATTTGAAAAATTGTTGAAAAACAGAAAAACAGCCAAAGAGGATTTGGATTTTCGTCCGATGACAATGGAAGAATTTGAAAATGGAATAGAACAATCCATCGAAGATTCAAAAAACGAACGTGTTATTGAAGCAAACCAATTATTGGAAGAGATAAAAAAATGGGGTTAATAATTTATTGAATAAACTCCCTCAATCTTTTAATTTTCCACTATTCAAATCAAATGAATTTATCTCTAAAAAACATTTCCGAAATTCTCAATGCCAAATTTGTTGGCACAACTTCAACATCCGTAATCGACAACATTTCCATCGATAGCCGCTCTTTGCAAAACAACGAAAAAACCTTGTTTTTCGCATTAGTCGGACCCAATAATGACGCCCATATTTATATCGCAGCCTTGATCGAAAAAGGGGTTCAAAACTTTGTAGTTACTCATATTCCGGAAGGATTAACATACAAAGTAAACTTTTTAATTGTCGAAAATACTTTGGATGCCTTACAAAAATATGCCGCTTATCATCGCAGTCTATTTCGATTTCCTGTCATCGGATTGACCGGAAGCAACGGAAAAACGATTGTCAAAGAATGGTTGAATTTTCTATTAAGCCCTGATTTCAATATCATCCGAAGTCCAAAAAGTTATAATTCTCAAGTTGGCGTACCGTTATCGGTGATTTCGATTAACGAAAAACACAATCTTGGAATTTTTGAAGCTGGGATTTCGAAAATGAATGAGATGGAAAAGTTGGAAGTTATCATTCGACCAAGCATCGGAATTATTACCAATATCGGTTCGGCACACGATGAAGGTTTTGACGATTTAGAGAAAAAAATTAAAGAAAAACTAAAACTTTTCAAACATTCTAAACTAATCATTTATCAAAAAAACGAAGTTGTTGATGCTTTGATAAATTCAAAAAAGAAGTCGTTTTCTTGGAGCTACGAAAACGAAACTGCCGATGTATTTATCGTAAAAAAAGCAATCACTGATAAAACAACACTGCAAATCAGGTATGACAACACCAATTTCGAAATAGAAATACCATTTCAAGATGATGCTTCAATAGAAAATGCCATTACTTGCTTGATGGTTTTATTAAGTTTTAAATACGATCATAAAACCATACAAAACCGCATTCAATGGCTATATCCTGTTGAAATGCGATTGAAAGTCAAAAACGGCATCAATAACACAACACTTATTGACGACAGTTACAGTTCCGATTTTCAATCATTGAAAATTGCTTTAGATTTTCTGGAGAGCCAAAAACAGTACAAAAATAAGACCGTAATTCTTTCCGATATTTTTCAAAGTGGTTTGTCAAATGAGGAATTATATTCGAAAGTTTCACAGCTCATTGTATCCAATAAAATTAAGCGCGTTATTGGGATTGGCGAAACCATTTCGGCATTTAAAAACAAGTTCGACAACTGTATCACTTTTAAAAACACAGCCGACTTTTTCTTAAATTTCAACCATTTGAATTTTGGCAATGAAACCATTTTGGTAAAAGGTGCGCGTCATTTTCAATTTGAAGATATCGTTGCCGCATTAGAGAAAAAAACGCATGAAACCGTTCTAGAAATCAATCTGAATGCGATAAGCCACAATCTCAATTTTTATAAATCAAAGCTGAAACCAACCACTAAAATGATGGTTATGGTAAAAGCTTTTGGTTATGGAAACGGAGGATTTGAAATTGCCAAATTGCTTGAACATCACAAAGTAGATTATCTGGGTGTGGCTTTCGCCGATGAAGGAATCACGCTAAAAAAAGAAGGAATTCTGCTGCCTATTATGGTTTTGAATCCAGAAACCACGAGTTTTTCGGCTATAATTCAGCATCATTTAGAACCCGAAATTTATAGTATAAAAGGATTAAATGCCTTTTTGAAAATTGCCGAACAACGAAAATTAAAACATTTTCCTATTCATATTAAACTCGACACAGGAATGCACCGTTTAGGTTTTGAAACAGGAAACATTGATGAATTAATTTCAACTTTAAAAAACAATAAAACAGTTCAAGTACGAAGTATTTTATCACATTTGGCAACAAGCGATGAATTTGAGCAAAGAAAATTTGCGCTTTCTC
>CAILTC010000570.1 GCA_903837025.1 uncultured Bacteroidota bacterium
AATAAAACATGACCCAATCGGGCTCCTATAAGCGTAGACAAAACAATCCAAATAAATAAGGAATCTAATTTTTCTATAGATTCATTTTCTCTTTCGAAAATATTTTTCATAATATACCAGCCTAAACCAAAGGCAATTACAAACATTAAGCTGTAAAAACGAATTACAAAAAAACCTAAATCAATCCCTTCCGAAGGATTCCAAACTATATTTAAAGCGTGTGTCATTGTCTTTTTTATTTACTGTAAAAATACATTTTTTGTTTTGAGTAGGATGTTTTATCAATCCTAGTTGTATCATTTCTTAGGAGGAACTGGATCATACCCTTTTCTGCCCCAAGGATGACAACTCAATATTCTTTTCGTTCCTAAATAACCACCATAAAATAAGCCGTGTTTTTGTAAAGCCTCAATCATATAACTCGAACAAGTGGGCTCGAATCTACAAGCTGCCGGTGTAAATGGGGAAATGGCATTTTGATAAAAACGCACTAAAAACACAAAAGGAAATATTAAGATTTTCGAAAGCATAATTTTCATTTTGTTAACTTAAAGTAGATTATTGAACATTAAATGTTGTACCTTCTTTTCCGTCTTTCAGTTGGATTCCTAACGCAATCAGCTGATCTCTGATTTGGTCCGACATTGCAAAATCCTTATTGGCTCTAGCTTCATTTCGCATACCAATAAGCATGTGAACAACACCTTCCAATTTTTCGTTATTGTTTCCTGCAGTTTTTTCGTCTTTTAAACCTAACACGTCAAATACGAAAGAACGCATTAAAACGGAAAGAGATCTTAAATCTTCGGCCGTTAATGTTGCTGAATTATCTTTTAATAAGTTAATAAAACGAACGCCTTCGAATAGTTGCGCAATCAAAATTGGACTATTGAAATCGTCATTCATAGCATCATAACAACTTTGTCTCCATCCAGAAATGTCAAGAGTAGAAGTAGCGCTTGCCGTAATTGATGTCAATCCATCAACGGCTTCCATCAATCTATAAAATCCTTTTTCTGCAGCAAGAATGGCATCATTTGTAAAGTCAAGATTGCTTCTGTAGTGGGCTTGCAACATAAAAAAACGAGCAACACTAGGAGAGAACGCTTTGCTTAAAATTGGATTTTCTCCAGTGATAATTTCCCTTGGCAAGATATTATTTCCGGTAGATTTCGCCATTTTTTTTCCGTTCAAAGTGAGCATGTTGGCGTGCATCCAATAATTTACGGGTGTATGTCCTGTGCAAGCTTCGTTCTGGGCAATTTCGCATTCGTGATGTGGAAATTTTAAATCCATACCACCTCCATGAATGTCAAAATGATTGCCTAAATATTTAGTACTCATTGCGGTACATTCAAGGTGCCAACCCGGAAAACCATCACTCCATGGCGAAGGCCAACGCATAATATGTTGTGGTTCAGCTTTTTTCCAAAGGGCAAAATCTTGTGCGTTTTTCTTGTCGCTTTGACCGTCAAGATCTCTGGTATTGGCGAGCATATCCTCAATATTTCGGCCACTTAAAATGCCGTAATTATTGGTTTTGTTATATTTAACAACGTCAAAATACACAGATCCATTGACTTCGTAAGCAAATCCGTTATCAATAATTTTTTTAACAATTTCAATTTGTTCGATAATATGTCCGGTTGCCGTAGGTTCGATACTTGGGGGTAAAAAACCAAATAGACTTAATATATCATGGAAATCAACGGTGTATTGTTGCACCACTTCCATGGGTTCAAGTTGTTCTAAACGTGCTTTTTTTGCAATTTTATCTTCGCCATCATCCACATCATCTACGATATGCCCCACATCGGTAATGTTTCTTACGTATCGGGTTTTGTATCCTAAATGCAAAAAATACCTGAATATCACATCAAATGACATAAAGGTACGCACATTACCAAGATGTACATTGCTATAAACCGTTGGTCCGCAAACATACATTCCTACATTTCCTTCGTGAATTGGCGTGAAAGTTTCTTTTTCTCCCGAAAGAGAATTGTATATTTTTAAAGTTTGCGTTTTATATAATGGCATGCTCTTTTTTGTTAAATCGTTTATTTGTTGAATCGTTTATTTGTATTACGATTTGTCAATAGATAGATAATATTTTTTTAGATTATTAATTTGGTTACAAATTTTTTCAAGTTTTTCTTTAGAAATTGTATAATCTTCTTCTGAAATATAATTTAAGTCCTTACAAATTATTAAGTGATTCAAAGTTTCCATTGCTGAAGAGTGAGAAATAGTTAAAAAATGTGCCTTGTCTTTATTGGTATTTCTTGATCTTCCTTCTTATATATTTGTTGCTATAGAGGATGAACTTCTTTTTATTTGAGATGTTATTCCGAATATTTCATTTGATGGAAATTTGGCAGTTAATTTATAAATGTCCATAATAGACATTCTTGAATTTTGCCAAACTTCTAATTTTCCGAATGAAAATACATACATAGTAACATTATTTAAGTCCAATTCTCTTCCGAATAAACAAATAAACGTTTAAACGAATAAACAATAAATTAGAATTTCGTTTCTAATTTTATGTAATCCAAAAGTTCTCTGCGAGTTTGTTCGTTTTTGAAAGCCCCTCCAAATTCTGACGTTACGGTGCTGCTTTCTATATCTTGAATTCCTCTTGAATTTACACAAAGATGTTTTGCATCGATAATGCAAGCAACATCTTCAGTTCCTAAAGCAATTTGAAGTTCTTGTACAATTTGCATGGTCAAGCGTTCTTGAACTTGTGGTCTTTTTGAATAAAATTCAACAATTCTATTTATTTTCGATAATCCTATAACGCGTCCTTTTGAGATATAAGCAACGTGAGCTCTACCAATTATTGGAAGCAAATGATGTTCGCAGGTAGAATAGAGTGTGATGTTTTTTTCAACCAACATTTCTCCGTATTTGTATCCATTTTCGAATGTAGAAGCACTAGGTTTTTTGGCAGGATTTAGTCCTCCAAAAATTTCTTTTACAAACATTTTGGCTACACGATTAGGTGTTCCTTTTAGGCTATCGTCCGTCATATCCATTCCAAGAGTGATCAGAATGTTCTCGACATCTTTTTTTATTTTTTCAATTTTTTGATCATCGGTAATATCAAAAGCATCATCTCTTACAGGGTTTGTAGCAGATAAACTAATATGATTTTCGCCTATTTCATCATGAAATTCTTCGTTGTTCATCATCAAAAGTTACTATTATAATGGGTGTGTTAATTTTAAGGAGTAAAGATAATTAATAAAAGCCAAAGAATTTCAACGGCTTTTATTAATTAAATTAAGCATTTTCTCTAGCTGCGGCTGTTAAAATTGAAAGGCTCTTTTCGGAATTATAGATCGGAATAGCCACTTTTAGTATTTGAACGGCGCGAATTAAATCTTCTTTTTTCAAGACATAAGCAATTCGAACCTGATTTAAACCAACGCCTGGAGTGGAATAAAACCCAGCAGCTGGAGCTAACATCACCGTTTCGTTGTCTAAATTATAACTTTCTAGCAACCATTGCGAAAAATCATCGGTATTGTCAACCGGAAGTTGAGCGATACAATAAAAAGCCGCTTTTGGAGTCGTTACTACAACCCCTTCTATTTTATTTAATTCGCTGATCAAAGTGTTTCTTCGGTCTTTGTATTCAGAAATAACCTCGTCAAAATAGCTCTGAGGGGTGTCTATTGCGGCTTCGCAAGCAATTTGTTCGATTGTTGGCGGACATAAACGTGCCTGAGCAAATTTCATCGCAGCCGAAATAACCTCTTTATTTTTAGTCACCATGCAACCAATACGTGCGCCACACATGCTGTATCTTTTAGAAACAGAATCAATCATAATCACATTTTGCTCGATTCCCTTCAAGTTCATCACCGAAAAATGTATGTCTTTTTTATCGTAAATAAATTCTCGATACACTTCGTCTGCGATTAAAAATAAATCGTGTTTTCGTACCAATTCGCCCAATTGATTAATTTCGGATTCCGAATACAAATAGCCCGTTGGATTATTTGGATTACAGATTAAAATGGCTTTAGTTTTTGGTGTAATGGCTTTTTCAAATTCTTCAATTGTAGGAAGTGTAAATCCGCTTTCGATGTTCGAAATTACAGGCACAACTCTAGCACTAGATTCTTCTGAAAAGGCATGATAATTAGCATAAAAAGGCTCCGGAATAATAACTTCATCTTCGGGATCCATAATACTACCAAGGGCAAACAAAAGTGCCTCAGAACCACCTGTGGTTATCATTATATCTTCAAAGGCTACTTTTACATCTTGATTGGTATAAAAATCAGCTAGTTTTCTTCGGTAACTTTCGTAACCTGCCGAAGGTCCGTATTCTATGATGTCTAAATCAATATTTTTTATGGCCTCAATGGCAATTTCCGGGCTTTTTATATCGGGTTGTCCAATGTTTAAATGATACACTTTATGACCTTTTTTCTTAGCTATTTCTGCATAAGGAGCCAACTTTCTAATTGGCGATTCGGGCATTCTACGACCTCTGATTGAAATTTCAGGCATGATTGTTAATGTTTGCTGCAAATTTGCGATTTTTTTTCGAATTTAAAACTGTCAAAATGCTTATTTGTCTTTAAAAAAGGGATGATTTTACTTATTTTTAGTAACTTTATAGAAACCTTTTTTTAATGAAAAAATTATTCCCAATAATTTTCATTTTCATTTTTTCTTTTCCTGTTTTGGGTCAAGAGGGATTTTTGTTCGAAAAAGGGGCTAATAAAGTTGTAATTCCTTTTCAATTTATCAATAATTTAATCTTTATTCCTATAAAAGTCAACGGAGTAGAATTGAATTTTTTACTCGATTCTGGGGTCGAAGAAACTATTCTTTTTAGTATGCAAGACAAGAAAGAAGTTCGTTTTTTTAACGTCGAAAAAATTGCATTGCGTGGTTTGGGCGCTGAGGATTCTGTCGAAGGTTTGAAATCGACTAATAATACTTTGGAAATCAATTCTATAAAATCAACTAATCACTTGTTGTACATAATTTTAGACCAAAGTTTTAATCTTTCGTCACATTTAGGAATTCCTGTGAATGGAATTATTGGCTATCATTTTCTTAAAAATAATTTAGTGGAAATCAATTACGATAGAAAGCGAATTACGATTTATAAAGACACTGATAAAAACAAAAAAAGAATTGAGCGGAAATACCGAAAAGTTCCCATAACAATTGAAAAGTTTAAGCCTTATTTATATAGTAATATTGTATTAAATGCTCTTGATATTCCTGTGAAATTATTAGTAGACATTGGTAACAGTGATGCTATTTGGCTTTTCGAAAATAATTCAAAATCGGTCAATGTCCCTACTAAAAATTTTGAAGATTATCTGGGCGAAGGTTTTAGTGGTGAAGTAGAAGGGAAAAGAGCTCAAATTACTAAATTTACGATGGCAGATTTTAATTTTAATAATCCAATTGTAGCTTTTCCGGATTCGTCTTCAATAAAAAATGTGCAGCTGGTAAAAGATCGCGCCGGCTCGGTTGGATCCGAAATTTTAAGAAGATTTTCGGTAGTTTTTGATTATCAAAACCAGAAAATGTATTTACGTAAAAATGGGGATTTCAATTCACCTTTTAGTTATAATAAAAGTGGCGTCGAAATTCAACATGATGGTTTGCAGTGGGTCAAGGAAACGGTACGTTTAGAAACGGTTCCGATTATAAAGTCCGGTGATTTAGCGTTAAAAGAAAATGAATCAGAAAATAATTTCAAATATAAGTTCGTATTAAAGCCGATATATTTGATTGCAAATGTTCGAAAAAATTCTCCTGCAGCAATAAGTGGGTTGCAAAAAGGAGATATTGTCATTCGTATTAATAATTCTCCAGCTTATAAATACAGCTTGCATGAAATTAATTCACTCCTGAAATCAGAGGAAGAAAAATGGATCACTTTTGAAGTGGAAAGACAAGGTCAGGTTTTGGTATTTAAATTTCAATTATTGAATGTTTTATAAAATAAAGCTTCTTGAAGAAGAAGCTTTATCGTTTGTTTGTTATTTTGTGATTGCTAAATAATCTAGAGGAACATCTAGAAATTCTTGATAGCTAGCACTGGTTGCCGGGCCATCATTTAAAGCGGAATGTTCTGCGATGCGAATAGTTAATTTGCCACTTGTGTTTTCTTGTCCGGTAACAATGTCACCAATTTTATAACATTTCTCTGAAAGTCCAACTACGCCACCAACGGTAACAGTTGTGCAATAAGGCTTTGTGAAAGCATAATTTGTGCTGGTTGTATTAGAATCTTTTGTGCAGCCTTCAAATGTATAAATGAATGTGATTAAACTTAAAAAGAAAAATATTTTTTTCATAATTTTTCTTTTAGAGCTTTTTAAAGATATTTAAAACTTGTTAATCGGCAATAACCTCTCCTTTTATTTTCAGGGCGATTCTACCGCCTTCATAGTTAACGGCATTCGATTCGACGGTGATTGTTTTTCTGATTGGACCCGGAATCATATTGTATTTAATATCTATTTTTCCTTTTTTCCCTGGCATAATTGACTCAGTTGGTTTTGAGGAAATCGAAAAACCAGAAGTAGAAAGCACATTTATGATGTTTAGTGGCGCATCTCCGGTATTGATAAATTCAAAAGAGCGAATTCCATTATCCTTTTTTTTAGAAATAGTGCCATAATCTACCGTATTATCAGCTATTTTGAATTCTATTTTTGGGCCATTTTGTGCAAATCCAAAACTACTTATAAGTAGGATTGCCAGTAAAGTGACTGTGTTTTTCATGGGCGTATTTTTTTAACTTCATCAGGAGTAAATATACTTTGTTTTAATTAATGTACAATTATTTATTTCTCTTTTTATAATGTACTTATTTATTTACTTTTGTTGCTAATTAGAATTACAAAAATTAGACCAAAGTCTATTAGGTTATTTGTTGAATCGTTTATTCGTTTAATCGAATTAGCAGTTAAGCAAATAAACAGTCCAGCGGTTAAACAAATCAACGATTAAACGAATCCACATATAATGACAATTCCTGCACAATTCGACGCCAAAACCATTGAGAATAAGTGGTATGATTACTGGATGAAAAATAATTATTTTCACTCAGAACCCGATCACAGAACACCCTATACGATTGTAATTCCTCCACCTAACGTGACGGGAGTTTTGCACATGGGGCATATGTTGAACAATACCATTCAAGATGTTTTGATTCGAAGAGCACGTTTGAAAGGTTTCAATGCTTGTTGGGTTCCGGGAACCGATCACGCATCGATTGCAACGGAAGCTAAAGTGGTTGCCAAATTAAAATCCGAGGGAATCAATAAATCGGATTTAAGTCGATCAGAATTTTTGAAACACGCTTATGAATGGACGGATAAATACGGCGGAACAATCCTAGAACAATTGAAACAATTGGGTTGCTCATGCGATTGGGATCGAACAAAATTCACCATGGATCCAGATATGTCGGCTTCGGTAATTCGTTCTTTTGTCGATTTATACAACAAAGGCTTGATTTATCGCGGGTATAGAATGGTAAACTGGGATCCGGAAGCAAAAACTACTTTGTCTGACGAAGAAGTAATTTATGAAGAACAACAAGGAAAATTGTATTTTCTAAAATATAAAATCGAAGGTAGTGAAGACTTTTTGACCGTGGCTACAACGCGTCCGGAAACTATATTTGGTGATTCCGCGATTTGTATCAATCCAAATGATGAACGTTTTGCTCATTTGAAAGGAAAGAAAGCGATTGTACCCATTTGTGGTCGTGTGATTACAATTATTGAAGACGAATATGTTGATATCGAATTTGGAACCGGTTGCCTGAAAGTGACTCCCGCCCATGATATGAATGACAAAGCTTTGGGCGAAAAACATAACTTGGAAATTATCGATATTTTTAATGAAGATGCAACGCTAAATAGTTTTGGTTTGCATTACCAAGGAAAAGATCGTTTTGTGGTTCGTGAAGAAATCGCCAAAGAATTAGAAACAATTGGTGCTTTGGCCAAAACCGAAATTCACTTGAATAAAGTAGGAACTTCCGAAAGAACCAAAGCCGTAATCGAACCTCGTTTGTCTGATCAATGGTTCTTGAAAATGGAAGATTTGGTAAAACCAGCCATTCAATCTGTTTTGGTTGATGGCGATGTCAAATTGCATCCAAATCGTTTTAATAATACGTATGCACACTGGTTAAACAACATTCGCGATTGGAATATTTCGCGTCAATTGTGGTGGGGACAACAAATTCCGGCCTATTTCTATGGAGATGGAAAAGAAGATTTCGTTGTTGCTGCAAATATTGCTGACGCTTTGGCTTTAGCCAAAGAAAAAACCAACAACCAACAACTTACAACTAGCGACCTTCGTCAAGATGTTGATGCTCTTGATACTTGGTTCTCTTCTTGGCTGTGGCCAATGTCTGTTTTTGGAGGAATTATGGATCCTGAAAACGAAGATTTCAAATACTATTATCCCACAAATGATTTAGTTACGGGTCCGGATATTTTGTTTTTCTGGGTGGCGCGAATGATTATTGCGGGTTATGAATATACAGGCAAAAAACCATTTACCAATGTGTATTTAACCGGTTTGGTTCGCGATAAACAAAGACGTAAAATGTCGAAGTCATTGGGAAATTCACCTGAACCATTGGAGTTAATTCAGAAATTTGGTGCCGATGGAGTTCGTGTAGGATTGCTTTTGAGCGCTTCGGCAGGAA
>CAILTC010000571.1 GCA_903837025.1 uncultured Bacteroidota bacterium
AGCATTGAAATTTACTTTGAAAAGCCATACCAAAAAGCATAAAAAAGGGGTTTAACTTTATAAAGTTAAACCCCTTTTTTATGCTTTTTGGTATGGCTTTTCAAAGTAAATTTCAATGCTAAAAATCCTAATGTTCCTGCTATAAACGAAGCTAATAAAATGGCGATTTTAGATATGGCAATATCTTCGGGTGATTTAAAAGCAAGTAGTGTTATAAAAATAGACATCGTGAAGCCTATTCCGCCCAGCATTCCTGCACCAATAATAGTTTTCCATTTTAAATCTTTGGGCAAGGTGCAAAATCCTAAACTAACTCCGAGGAAAGAAAACAGGAAAATTCCAAGGGGTTTTCCAAGGACAAGTCCCAGAATTATTCCGAGTGAATTGGTATGAACCACACCTTCCTCCCAGTTGGAATTGATGGCGATACATGTATTGGCAATAGCAAATAACGGAAGAATGATAAAGGCTACGGGTTGGTTTAAAAAATGCTGTAATCGATACGAGGAAGTTTTTTTGCCTCCGTTGCCAAACGGAATTACAAAAGCCAGCAAAACACCTGTTATTGTAGCGTGAACGCCTGAATTGAGCATGAAATACCACATCGCAACTCCGCCAATTAAGTAGGGAATTAGGTTATGAATTTTCATCCGATTTAGAACAAACAAAACGCCCCAAATACTTAAAGCAATTCCTAAATTTAGAAAAGAAAGAGTTTTGGTATAAAATACGGCAATCACAATAATGGCTCCCAAATCATCCATAACGGCAAGCGCAGTAAGGAATATTTTCAAGGAAGACGGCACCCTACTTCCTAAAAGAGACAAAATTCCTACTGCAAATGCAATGTCTGTAGCCATTGGGATTCCTGCTCCATTTTGGGTTGCGGTTCCAAAATTCAACAGTAAAAATAGTCCGGCAGGAATAAGCATTCCGCCCAATGCCCCGAAAATAGGTAAGGTCGCATTTTTGATACTGGACAATTCCCCTTGATAGATTTCGCGCTCTAATTCTAAACCAATCAACAGAAAGAAAATAGTCATCAGACCATCATTGATCCAATGGGTGATCGAATGATGACCAATATTCGTGGCCCAAAACTGGATATATTCCGTTTGAATGCTTGAATTGGCAAGGGAAAGAGACAAAATAGTTGCAAAAACCAGCAAAATTCCGCCTGCTTTTTCGCTTTCAAAAAAGGTTTTATAGGTTGCGGTTAATCTCATAGAATTCTTTTTATCTTATAAAGTACACTGATTAAAGCTGATTTGCTAACTCAAAGACGCTGAAAAAAACTGATTATTTTAAGACGAAGCAAAATATACTAATTTTTAATCCGTTTAATCTGAGTCTTAGCAAAGCGAATCTGCGTTTATCTGTGTGCTATTTTGGACTATTTTTTTTATACAAACTTACGCAATTGCAGTATTAAATCCTTTGACTCAAACGTTAAACCGCATTTTTTTTGTTATTTTGGTAAATCAAAATTTGAAACACTTTTTATGGACATCAAGATCCTTCATATCGACAGCAATCACCCGTTACTTTGGGAACAGTTACAGCAATCTGGATTTATAAATCACGAAGATTTCACTTCTTCAAAGGAAGAAATCGAAGCCAAAATCCAGGATTATCAAGGCATTGTTATCCGAAGCCGATTCAAAATCGATAAACAGTTTTTGGACAAAGCCACTAATTTGCAATTTATTGCCCGCGTTGGTGCGGGTCTTGAAAGTATCGATTGTGAATATGCTTTGTCAAAAAATATTCAGCTTATTGCCGCACCCGAAGGCAACAGGAATGCAGTCGCCGAACATACTTTGGGAATGATTTTATCGCTTTTCAATAATTTGAATCAAGCCGATAACGAAATAAAATCAGGACATTGGAACCGAGAAAAAAACAGGGGTCACGAACTTGATGGCAAAACCGTTGGGATTATTGGTTATGGGAATATGGGAAAATCATTTGCCCAAAAACTACGGGGTTTTGAGGTAGCTGTTTTGTGTTATGACATTCAGGAAAATGTGGGCGATGCCAATGCAATACAAGTGACTCTTGAAGAATTGCAGCAAAAAACCGATGTTTTGAGTTTGCATATTCCTTGGACACCCGAAACCGATAAAATGGTTGATGCTAATTTTATTCATGCTTTCGCCAAATCGTTTTGGATTATCAACACCTCAAGAGGGAAAAATATAGTTACTGCAGATTTAGTTGAAGCCATGCGATCTGGAAAAATTCTTGGTGCTGGTTTAGATGTTTTAGAATATGAAAAGTTATCTTTCGAAACCCTTTTTCAAGACACCAATACACCGGAAGCTTTTCAGTATTTATTGAATGCAAATAACGTAATTCTTACGCCACATATTGCGGGTTGGACATTTGAAAGCCATGAAAGATTGGCGCAAGTGATTGTCGATAAAATTAAAGCAAAATAGGCTTTAATTTGGCAGTAAATTTGAAAAGAAAAGGAGAAACTAGTTCTTTTTTTGTTACTTTTATTTAAAAATTAATAATAGATCCTATGGAAATCATAAACCCCGAAGAATGGAATATACCAAATCATCCAATTCCTGTATTCAAAATCGATCCAGTATTGGTATTAATCCTCGGATTTATAACTTGTGGATTGTATCATATTTATTGGAATTATAAGATAGCCGAGGTGCTGAACGCTGTTTCAAAACGGGAAGTTATCTCATCGCCAATTGCTATTTTTGCGGGATGTTGTTTTCCAATAAATATTTATTTCTTCTATTTGGCTGGTAAAGAAGCTTTGCCGGAAGTATATAAACGAATTGGTTATCCGCAAAAAGATGATTCTACATTATTGATGGTTTTAGGATTTTTCTTTCCAATGGCAGCAGCAATGATCGTTCAAAATGACATTAATAAATTATACAATTAATAGATCAAAACGTAAAATTTACGGAATTATCGGTGCAATTATTACACTGATAGTTCCGTTTTTTTTAATGCTTTTTAATTCGGATAATCATCTCGAAACGGATCAGTCTTTATGTCCTTTTAAGATGCTTACGGGGTTGCCTTGTCCGGGTTGCGGAATCACAAAATCGATGGTTTATTGCTATGGAGGAGATTGGCAAAAAAGCCTACATTATCATCTATTAGGTCCGCTGGTGATTGTGTTTTGTGTGCTCACAATTGTAGTGCTCACAACAGAATTAATCACCAAAAAGGAATATTTCAATACACTGCTTTTCAATAAAAAGATTGCTGTTGGTTTAGCTGTTTTTCTTGGAACATACCACTTAATCAGAATCATTTATTTTGTAAAAAATAATTCTATTGATGCTATTCTGCATCAATCCATTTGGAAATAAAATAGGGATTCTTATTCTTTTTCGGCTAATTTTCGTTCTAATTCTGCTTGAAATTCTTCCATAACTGGTTTTACAGTGCTATCCGGAATTTCGGATATTCTAATATACATTAGACCATCGACTGCATTATTAAACAAAGGATCTACATTAAATGCAACTACTCGCGCATTTTGTTTAATGTATTTTTTAATCAAAACCGGCAATCGTAAAGAACCGGGTTCAAGTTCGTCGATAATCTTATCAAATTTATTCAAATCGGCTTCAGCCTCGTCAAAAATAAAGTCCTTATCGGCATCTTTTAGTTTTACTTTAAATGCTTTTTTCGGATGGATATATTGCGCAATATAAGGATCGTAAAAATTAGATTTCATAAATTCAATCATCAGCGATTTCGAAAAATCAGAGAATTGATTGCTGATACTTACTCCGCCAAGCAAGAATTTATGCTCCGGATAACGCAAAGTAATATGAATGATTCCTTTCCAAAGAAGGAAAAGTGGCATAGGTTTTTGTTGGTATTCCTTGATGATAAAAGCGCGACCCATTTCGATCGATTTGCTTAACATATCATGCAATTCAGGTTCAAATCTAAAAAGGTCATTCAAATAAAAACCTTCAATGCCGTATTCAGGAAAAATTTCTGATCCTAATCCCATTCTATAGGCACCTGCAATTTTTTTAGCATCTTCATCCCACAAAAACATGTGACGATAATGCTTGTCGAAAGCATCAATATCTGTCGATTCGTTTGTTCCTTCTCCAACTTCTCTAAAGGTAATTTCGCGTAAACGACCAATTTCATGAAGGATATTCGGAATGTATTTCGCTTTGGCAAAAAACACTTCATAGTTCTTGCTTTGCAATAATCTGCAATCATTTTTTCTCAAAGAGTTCACCTCATTGATCATGTTTTCTTGACAAGCGGCATCTACAATTTCCTTTGGATTTTTTGGAAGTTTTAAATTTGGAGTAGGCAAAAAAGGCGTTTCCTTCTCGAAAGGATTGGCAAGCATATATGTTTTTCGTCTTAAAAATTCCGAATATTCTTCGATGGTTGTATGCTCGTTTTGCTCCGCTACCGAAATAGGTTTGCCAATTCTAACTTTGATGACTCTACGTTTTTGGCTAAATACTTCCGAAGGTAATTTTGCGGTACGTAACGTATCGCTAATTTTTGAAAGAAAATAAAAAAACCAGCTGTTTTTAGCATGAAAATAGATGGGAACAACAGGAACCTGAGCTTTTCGAATTACTTTTATAGCACCTTCTTCCCATTCTTTATCTACAACAAGTTTCCCATCTTTATAAGTCGAAACTTCTCCTGCAGGGAACATTCCTAATGGTTTTCCGTCTTTTAAATGGCGAAGGGTTTCCTTGATTCCTACCACACTAGATTTGGCATCTTTGTGGTTTTCGAAAGGATTCACAGGCATTATATATTTCTTTAAAGGCTCAATTCTGTGCAACAGAAAATTGGCAATTATTTTGAAATTAGGTTCTCTATCGAGCATTAATTTCAATAGCAAAACACCATCAATTCCTCCCAACGGATGGTTTGAAATGGTAATATACGCACCTTCTTTTGGCAAACGCTTAAAATCTTCTTCGGGAATTTCGAATTTTATTTGTAAATCGTCTAATATAGCATTCAAAAACTCCACATCTTTTAAGTGTTTGTTGCTATCGTAAAATTTATTTAAAGTAGATATTTTAAGTGCTTTCATTAATAACCAACCCGAAAAAGTACCTAAAAATCCGTACTTTTCAGTGTTTATAGCTTTGGCAACTTCTTTTGCGGTAACTAAACCCATATTAATTTTTTGTATTGAGCGAAAAACAAAGATAGCAAAAAACTCCATTTTCTTTGTTTTTTGAGAATCAATCTTTATCCTTTTTTATTACTTTTGGATTCAAATCACTTTTAATGAAAATCATTTCTTATAACGTAAACGGAATTAGATCCGCAATTTCTAAAGGGTTTATCGCCTGGATTCAACAAGTAAACCCAGATGTTATTTGCCTTCAGGAAATTAAAGCAACTCCAGAACAAATTCCTCTTTTAGATTTCGAACTCGCAGGATATCCCTATC
>CAILTC010000572.1 GCA_903837025.1 uncultured Bacteroidota bacterium
ACTAATTTTGAAAAATAAATTTACCTATTTCTATTTTGAAAAATATCCTTATTATTGATGACGAAGATAAATTGCGAAGTCTTCTTGCTCGTATTGTAAAATCAGAAGGGTTTGAAGTATTGGAAGCCGCGGATTTAAAATCGGGTTTCAAGAAACTCGAGCATAATGACATTGATGTAGTGCTTTGCGATGTTAAACTTCCTGATGGTAACGGAGTTGATTTTGCCCAAAAATTAAAAACAGCTTTTCCTTTAACCGAAGTGATTTTATTGACGGCTTTTGGTAAAATTTCTGATGGAATCCAAGCCATGAAAAACGGTGCTTTTGATTATATTGTTAAAGGGGATGATAATGATAAAATTATTCCGCTTTTATACAAAGCTCTTGAAAAAGTGCAATTACAAAAGAAAGTCCAACAACTCGAAAAACGAATTTCTGATAAATACTCTTTTGAAACCATTATAGGAAAATCAAAAGGGTTAGAACAAGTAATAGATTTGGCTCAAAAAGTATCTAAAACGGAATCGACAGTACTCTTAACGGGCGAAACTGGTACCGGAAAAGAAGTTTTTGCACAAGCTATTCATGAAAATAGCAATCGTTCAGGCAAATCATTTGTTGCTTTGAACTGCAGTACTTTTAGTGCGGCAATTCTCGAAAGTGAATTGTTCGGACACAAACAAGGTGCTTTTACAGGAGCAATCAAAGACAAAAAAGGATTTATTGAAGAAGCAAACGGCGGTACCTTATTTCTGGATGAAATAGGGGAAATGCCACTAGAATTACAAGCCAAATTATTGCGTGTTTTAGAAACAAGTGAATATATTCCGATTGGAGATACCACAACCAAAAAATCAAATTTCCGCCTGATTGCAGCAACAAATAGAGACTTGAAAACAGAAAGCGAGGAACACCGTTTTCGTTCGGATTTGTTTTACAGACTCAATATTTTTGAAATAAAAATCCCGCCTTTGCGAGAAAGAGTCAAAGATATTGAGCCATTAACTTGTTATTTTGTGAATCAATTTTCAAATGAAGGCAACAGAAAGACAATTACAATTGACCCTGATTTTCTTCATAAATTAAGCACATATTGCTGGCCTGGAAATGTGCGTGAACTCAAAAATGTCATTGAGCGTTCGGTTATTTTGGTTAATGGAACCCTTTTAACATCGGAAGTTTTACCTTATGAAATCCAACATCAAACGGATACTACTAACAAAACATTATCGGCATTTTCGATGCAAAGTGTCGAAAAATTACATATTCAGAAAGTGTTGAACTATGCCAAAGGAAATAAAGCCGAAACGGCAAGACTTTTAGAAATTGGGGTTGCAACACTTTATCGAAAATTAGACGAATACAACATTCAATAATAAAACTATTATTTTGAGAAAAGCCTATCATTATGATAGGCTTTTTTTTTGTTTAAAAACACACTTGATTTAGTATATTTTTGTAATACAGTACTTTAACTATATTTTTTTTTTTTGGAATAACTTTTGGCATAAGCGATAAAGAACAAAAAAAATAGTCTAATGAAAAATCAGGTCAAATCTGCTTGTGCAAAAGCAGTACAGTTTGCAGAGATTACCAAAAATTTAATCCGTAAAGGAAATATAATTCGCGTAAAAAAATGCCTTAGCGTTGCAGAACAAATGCTGATAACTGGAAATATAGAAACTAAAAATGTAATATCTAACATTTATCTATTCTCGGTATCCACTTTTATGGAAATGCACAATTGTAGCATTTCTAATCTGTTTCCACAATCGTTGAAAGCAGAATATATCAAAACAATCAATAATACCTCAGGAGTTTAATTTTTAACCTTAATTTTAATACTATGATAATCTCTATTCTTTTACTCGCATTAGCCGTTTTGCTTTTTGCCATTTGTTTTAAATCCGTCGATTTTTTTGAAAAAATCTAAATCATGACAGCACTATTTATTATTTCCCTCGCCGTTTTCGGCTATTTGGTTTATGTATTAATCAAACCCGAAAAATTTTAA
>CAILTC010000573.1 GCA_903837025.1 uncultured Bacteroidota bacterium
ATTTTTGGATCAGCACCGGGTCAATAAGTGGTCTATAGTCCACCGGTAGGTTTTCATAGTTATATATTCTTATAAAAGCGCTAATGAAGCGCTAAAATTGGTCGATTTTACAAACCTTAAACGTTCGTTTATGGCCTGCTAAATAGGGTTCCTTACATTAGCCATAAACGAAAATTATGGAAAAATATGTCGGTTACGTTCGCACAAGTACAGGCAGACAGGTACTCGGGCTTGATGAACAAAAATCAAGAATTGACCAATTCATTCAAGCATCCCATGATGAACTCATTGATATTATTACAGAACAAGAAAGTGGTAAGAACAATAAACGTATTGGATTAGACGCTGCAATTAATCTCTGTACAAAAAATGGATACACTCTTCTTTTCACCAAGCTTGACAGATTATCACGTGAGGTTGAGTTCTTATTTACACTTCGCAACAAAGGTGTTAAGCTCCGCTGCATTGAACTACCTGAACTAAACACATTGACCCTTGGTATATTCGGGACGGTCGCACAATATGAAAGAGAATTGATTTCAAGCCGTACAAAACGATCACTTGCGGAATTAAAAAAGATTAAGAAATTAGGCACTCCAAAAAATCTTACTGCTGCCGCAAGAAAAAAGGGTGTTGAAGCTGTAATTCAAAACAAAGCCGAAAATGAAAATTGGAAACGCGCCATCACCTATATAGAACACTTCCAAATGAAACACGGTTACATCAACTACACCGAGATTTCAAAGGAGTTGAATGATAAAGGCTACAAAACAAGAAACGGTTGCGAGTTCAGTGCAGGAACGGTTAGAAGACTTGTATGTTAATTTTAGTTATGGAATAATAATATGATTCCAAATAGTTTTCCCAATTAAACGGTCGTATTATGAAACATAATGTAGTCCAGTTTATGCTGATGATTTAAAAGAAAAAGCTGTCAAACTTTTAGAATAAATTTTTATTTATTGCATATAACAAAATCTTTCACCCGATTCAAACTATTGAATAATTCAGTTGTCGATTCGCTGACCTCTTACTAGTTATTTAATACTAAAATGCTTAAACCTTTTAGCCCCTATTACCAATTACTGCTGTTCGATTATTTTTAATTCTAAAATATTCTGGGCTTTCCTGCATTTTTAAAAAAATATCATGTTCCACTTTTTTTAACTTATCGAGATATTCTTTATCAATTATTTTTGGTGGTACATTTTTCTTTGTATCATCAACTTCTTCTGCAACTAGCCCCGCATCTGGATCTATAGTTTTTTTTGAAGACTGAAGACTTGTAGGAATATCATTTTTTGTAGACCCACATTTTGCATAAGGGCCATTAATATTAGTTTCTCCAAATTGCATTTTTTGAATATCTAAAAACACATTTTTTGAATTTACAAGCACCCAATTTGTTAATCGAAAAAAGTTTTCATCGGGCTTCTCACCTGGAGATATCGTTTCAGCAAACTCATGTATATAAGCTCCGTTTCGAATTATTTCTTGGTCAGAGGCGGCACCCATTATCCAAGTAAAACTCACTTTTTTTGAATATGTGGAGCTAAATTGAATATACCATTCATATTCACCACTTTTTAATTGCTGTACGAGTTTTAACTGATAGTGAATGCCAGGCCAACATTTATATGTTTGCCAGCCAGTCCATTTCCCTATTTCTTGTGCATATGTAATTGTCGAAATAGAGAAGAGAATAATTGATGTAATTACCAATTTCATATATCAATACTTTTAATTTCTTTTGGGATGATCGTAGATATGCGGGG
>CAILTC010000574.1 GCA_903837025.1 uncultured Bacteroidota bacterium
GAAAAGGTGGTGTTTTCAATTTTGTAACCAAAAGAGGTTTGTGCGAGAAAAACGCAAAAATTTCTTGGACGCAAGTCGAAACCGGTTCAGCCGTTACTTGGAAATATCCTTCTTGTGTTTTGAAAGGCGACAATTCGGTTGGAGAATTTTATTCGATTGCCGTAACCAATAATTTCCAACAAGCCGACACAGGAACCAAAATGATTCACCTTGGAAAAAACACAAAATCAACGATAATTTCCAAAGGAATTTCTGCCGGAAAATCACACAATAGTTATAGAGGATTGGTAAAAGTGGGTCCGAATGCTGATAATGCTAGGAATTTTTCACAATGCGATTCGCTTTTAATGGGAAATAATTGCAGTGCCAATACTTTTCCGTACATCGAAAGCAAGAATCCATCGGCCAAAATAGAACACGAAGCCACGACGAGTAAAATTGGCGAAGACCAAGTTTTCTATTGCAACCAACGTGGAATTCCAACCGAAAAAGCAATCGCTTTAATCGTTAACGGTTTCAGCAAAGATGTTTTGAACAAATTACCAATGGAATTTGCAGTTGAAGCACAGAAATTATTGGAGATAAGTTTGGAAGGAAGTGTAGGCTAATTTTTGTAAATTTGAAGGAACAATTAAATTACACTATTATGGAACTCATTTTAAAAAACGTTAAGAAAAAAGATTTGCCAGTATTGAAATCTTTGGCAAAATCATTGGGTGTTGAAATTGAAAAAGAAGACAAACCCTACAATCCTGAATTTGTAAAAGAAATTTTGGAGGCTAGAGAAGAATTAAAACAAGGAAAAGGAATAAAGATGACTTTGGAGGAAATAGACAAGTTATGGAAATAATATTTTCTAAAAAAGCAAAGTATGATTTAGAATTTTGGACTAAGACAGGAAATAAATCTATGCTTAAGAAAATTTCAGAATTGTTAAGAGCAATACAAGAAAGTCCTTTTGAAGGCATTGGAAAACCAGAACCGTTAAAACATAATCTTTCGGGTGTTTGGTCGAGAAGAATAAATCAAGAACATCGTATAATTTATGAAATCATTGATGAAAATACAATTGAAATCTTAAATATTATTTCATTAAAAGGTCATTACGAATAAACAAAACAAACAATGTTATCAATAAAAAATTTACACGCCTCCAGAGGAGACAAAGAAATATTAAAAGGAATCAACCTTGAAGTAAAAGCTGGAGAAATCCATGCGATTATGGGACCAAATGGTGCTGGAAAAAGTACACTTTCTGCAATTATTGCCGGAAACGAAAATTACGAAGTCACTGAAGGAGAAATCTTTTTGGACGGTGAAGATATTTCGGAATTGGCTCCAGAAGAAAGAGCGCATAAAGGCGTTTTCCTTTCGTTTCAATATCCTGTCGAAATTCCTGGAGTTTCGGTTACCAATTTCATTAGAACGGCAATCAACGAAACGCGAAAAGCCAATAAATTAGAAGAAATGCCGGCTAACGAAATGCTGAAAGTTATTCGCGAAAAATCGGAATTATTAGAAATTGATC
>CAILTC010000575.1 GCA_903837025.1 uncultured Bacteroidota bacterium
TGCAACTCTTTTTTTCTATGTTTCTATGTAGTTCATTTTTTAAACGATTAATTGAACTTTTATTAATTACACCCAACGGGTTCCTTGGATTATAAAAAACTCATTGAAATTATTCAACATATTCCGTTTTCTTAATAAAACTGAGCACAATATAGCCAAGCAAAAAGAAAACCGCCAAAATAAAAATCGAATTTCGCATCGAATGAGTTATCGAACCGACGAACCCAAAAATAAAAGTTCCCAAAACGATGGCTATTTTTTCGGTTACATCAAAAAAGCTAAAATAAGTGGCATGGTCTTCGGTTTCGGGTAATAATTTAGAATAAGTAGATCGAGACAATGATTGAATAGCGCCAAGAACCATCCCAATTGCACCACCAAGTGAGTAGAATTGCAAATCGATATATTTGTTATCTTTCTCTAATAAATAAGCAGCGAAACAGATCAATCCCCAAATAGCAATTGTCAGTTTTAGTGTTTTGATATTGCCTATTTTTTCCGAAATTCGTGCAAAGATAAACGCTCCGAATATCGCCACCAATTGTATTAATAAAATAGTGATTATCAACTGACTAGTTTCAATTCCAAGTTCAATTTTCCCGTAAATCCCTGCCAATAAAATAATCGTCTGAACTCCAATACTATAAAGAAAAAAGGCAATTAAAAATTGTTTTAAAGCGGTCAAATGTTTCAAACTTTTCAAAACCACTTTCAGTTCTTTTAATCCTTTGAATATAACATCTTTCCGAGGTTTCTTATTAAACACATTATTGGGTAAATAATAAAAGGTAATTTGGGCAAAACCCATCCACCAAATCCCTACGGATAAAAAAGAGAATCGCGCTGGTAAAGTAGGATCCGAAATTCCATACCATTCCGGTTTCATGACCATTGTCAAATTGAATGTCAGTAAAATGACCGATCCAAAATAACCGTACATAAATCCTTTGGCACTCACTCTATCGTGTTGTTCCGGAAAAGCAATTTCAGGCAAATAAGAGTTATAAAAAACAACACTTCCCCAAAAACCAATACTGGCTAGGATGGTAAATAAAATGCCTATCCATAAGGTTTCTTGATCTTTAAAAAAGTACAAACACATTACCGAAAGGGATCCCAAATAACAGAAAAACTGCATAAATCGTTTCTTGTTGCCCGTATAATCTGCGATTCCAGATAAAATGGGTGATAACAATGCAACGATCAAAAACGAAAAAGATAAAGAATACGATAATAAAGAACTGTTGGGTAATGAAGTGCCCAAAAAGTGGACGATTCCGTTATTTCCACTTGTCACCGATTCATAATAAATAGGAAAAACTGCTGTAGCAATTACTAATGAATAAACTGAGTTTGCCCAATCGTAAAATGCCCAAGCATTGATTAATTTCGGACTTCCTTTTGGTAAATTTTCCATTTGTGGAGTTTTATTAGGTCAAATATAATTAAAAATCAGTTTAACTTATTTATCCGAAGGATTTCTCAACTTACTATTTTTATATCCATAAGAAAAGTAAATAACCATACCAATAGCCAACCAAATAATGAATATTCTCCAATTAGTCCAGCCTAATTCCGTCATTAAATAAAGATTGGTTAATATCCCCAAAAGTGGTAAAAGAGATAATTTTTTTCTGAAGGCAAGAACTGACAATCCTAAAAAAATTAGCCAAAATACGGCAGATAAAGGTTTTTCTTTTATTAAATTGAAAAAACCACCACCATATTGTTGCGAAATATAAAGGCAAACCAAGAATAAAATTCCAAGAATAAATTGAGAATTAATATACGGAACCTTAAACTTCGCTTCATCACTCAATCCTTTAGCATCCATATAAAGTACGCCGCAACATACTACAATGAAAGCAAATAAAGTCCCAACACTGGTAAGATCGATAAAAAATTGCATATTCATAAACAAGGAAGGAACACCGACCAAGAATCCCGTAATAATAGTTGCAAAACCAGGTGTATGGAATTTAGGATGAATCTCTGAAAACTTTTTCCATAACAATCCATCACGGCTCATCGCCATCCA
>CAILTC010000576.1 GCA_903837025.1 uncultured Bacteroidota bacterium
AAAAAGGCTATCATTTCTGATAGCCTTTCTGCTTTTGCTCCCTCTCTTGGGCTCGAACCAAGGACCCTCTGATTAACAGTCAGATGCTCTAACCAACTGAGCTAAGAAGGAAAGTGTGTTTCACTTTTAAAGCGGTGCAAAGATAGTGCTAAATTTGTTTTTTCCAAGGAAAATTAGAAAAAAAATAAAAAAAAATTATTTCCCAACGATCGCTTTGTAAATATCATTCCCGTTGGCAAACAATAACAAAGTTATAAGTAGTATAAAACCAACCATTTGTGCGTTTTCAAGGAATTTATCACTCGGTTTTCTACCGCTTATCATTTCGTATAATAAAAAGATAACATGACCTCCATCAAGCGCCGGAATAGGTAATAAATTCATAACACCTAGCATAATCGACAATAATGCGGTGATGTTCCAGAATACTTCCCAGCTCCAAGTACTTGGAAAAATGTTGAAAATCGCAGCAAAACCACCCACTTGTTTGTAAGCTTTTGTTTGTGGGTTAAAAATCATCTTCAACTGTTTGCCGTAGCCTATAAGTTGGTCTTTTCCTTTTTCGATTCCTCTAGGGAATGATTCTAAGAAACTAAATTCCTGTTTGCTTACTTTGTAATAGCCTAATTTTTCTAAGGACTCCATTTCTAATGCGCCTGGCATCACGCCTAATTTACCCTCTTTAGAAACAACAACCGGAATCTGAATCTCTTTTTCATCGCGAAGAACAGAGGCAATAATCGATTTTCCTTTATTGTTTTCTAATATAGTTTTAGCTTCGTCGAAATATTTTGTTTTTTGTCCGTTTAGCGCAATAACAAGATCTTTTGGTTTCAAGTTTTGATTCACTGATTCAGTAGCTACTTTTCCTATAGCAAACGGCATTCTTAACGCTACCAAAGGACTTTTGGCTTGCTTTGATAACTGATCTATAAAATCATTCGGGATTTTTATATGCTGTTCTGTTCCATTTCTTTCGATTAGAACGTCTTTTCCCATCACAATTTTTGAATTAATTGCATTGTCAAAACGCTCCATTTTTTCACCATCAACGGCTAAAATTTTATCTCCAGTTTTAAACCCTGCATTTTGCATGGCTACATTTTCTATCCAATAACCCTCTTTTATAGCTGTATTAGCAATATACATTTCGCCATAGGCATACGCCATCCCAATATAGATAACAAATGCTAAGATGAAATTTACGGTAACGCCGCCGAGCATAATAATCAAACGTTGCCAAGCTGGTTTCGAGCGAAATTCCCAAGGTTGTGGTGGCAAAGCCATTTGTTCTTTGTCCATGCTTTCGTCGATCATTCCCGAAATTTTCACGTAGCCACCAAGTGGTAACCAGCCAATTCCGTATTCGGTTTCGCCAATTTTCTTTTTGAATAAAGAGAATTTAACATCAAAAAATAAATAGAATTTTTCTACTCGGGTTTTAAATATTTTCGAAGGGATAAAATGTCCTAATTCGTGAAGTATGATTAGTAATGATAAGCTCAATAAAAATTGAGAAAGCTTGATAACTATTTCCATTTCTTGTTTTTAAATTTGGTATAACGCACAAAAGTAAGGTTTTCTATTTTAGTTGCAAAGGTTTCCATTTGGGCAAGACGATAAAAAATTGTTAATAATTACCCCTTTCCCTTTTTTCCTTTACCATAAGTCCCTTAACTTTACTTTTTGTTACAATCTATAGCTGTGTTTAAATTTTTCTAAATTATAATAATACTATGTCGTCAAAATTATTTTCTCCAATTCAAATAAAAAGTATCACTTTCAAAAACAGAATCGTTATTTCACCCATGTGTCAATATTCGGCCGAAGATGGTTTTGCCAATGATTGGCATTTGGTACATCTAGGAAGTCGCGCCAGTGGCGGAGCGGCTTTAATTCTTCAAGAAGCCACTGCAGTTTCTCCAGAAGGGCGAATTTCTCTGGGTGATTTAGGACTTTGGAAAGACGATCACATCGAAAAATTTCAAGCTATTAATCAGTTTATTGTCTCGCAAAATGCTATTCCCGGAATTCAATTGGCGCATGCCGGAAGAAAAGCAAGCACTGCAATTCCTTGGGATGGAAACAAAAAACTGGAAGAAATCAATGGCGGTTGGACTACCGTTGCGCCATTTGCAGTTCCTTTTTTATCTACTGAAAAACCGCCAATTGCCTTAGACAAAACGGGTATTCAGAAAGTGATTTCCGATTTTAAATCAGCCACTAAAAGAGCGCTTCAAGCGGGTTATCAAGTGGTCGAAATTCATGCGGCACACGGTTATTTGTTGCACGAGTTTCTTTCGCCTTTGTCTAATTTGAGAACAGATGAATATGGAGGAAGTTTCGAAAATAGAATCCGTTTGCTACTAGAAGTTCTTGAAGCCATGCAATCCGAATGGCCAGCAAATTTGCCTTTATTCGTGCGGATATCGGCAACCGATTGGGCAGAGGGCGGTTGGAATATCGAAGAATCAGTACAACTTTCGAAAATCTTAAAAGAGAAAGGTGTCGATTTAATTGACGTTTCTTCGGGCGGATTAACAGCGCAACAAAAAATCACTTTAGGACCCAATTATCAAGTTCCTTTTGCCGAAAAAATCAAATCAGAAACCGGAATTTTGACCGGAGCTGTTGGTTTAATAACCGAAGCCCCTCAAGCGGAAGAAATCGTCGAATCCGGAAAAGCAGATTTGGTTTTATTCGCCAGAGCTTCCTTAAGAAACCCCAATTTAGCCTTGGATTTTGCCAAAGAATTAAAGGCGGATATCGCTTGGCCCAAACAATACGAAAGAGCAAAAATATAATTAAATAGATTTTCACAAATTAAATAGTTGCACATTTCTTATAGCACTTTAAAATGCCTTATATGTTTCAAAAGTTAACCATATAAGGCATTTAAGGTCATTTAAGTTTTAGTGTAAAATTGTATAAATTTGTATTCAATAAAACAATTACAATGCAAAAAATAAAAACAGCGCTGTTGTCTTATGGAATGTCGGGAAAAGTTTTTCACGCACCTTTTCTAGCACTTCATCCCGGTTTCGAACTCCTTGGTTCATGGGAAAGAAGCAAAAAATTAATCCAACAAGATTATCCCGAAGTCATCAGTTATCCAAGTATAGAGG
>CAILTC010000577.1 GCA_903837025.1 uncultured Bacteroidota bacterium
AACTGTAAGGCTTTTTTTATGGATCGAATTGTTGTTGTTACAATTTAGCAACGTGTTTCGTTAATTTAGATTTCAAATTAGACGCTTTGTTATCATGAATGATATTCTTTTTAGCTAATTTATCAATCATAGAAATTACGCTTGATAATTTAGCAGTAGCATCTACTTTATCTGTAGCTATTCTTAATGCTTTAATTGCATTACGAGTAGTTTTGTGTTGGTATCTATTTAATACTCTTCTTTTTTCGTTGCTTCTAATTCTTTTTAAAGCTGACTTGTGATTTGCCATTTTACTTGTTTTTTATTGTAAATTATTTATAAAATATCAGTTAAAAAAGAAAAACCTCCCACAATTATTGACATAATCACTTTGGTTTTAACTAATAAAATAAAAAAAGGAGACACCTGTTTTAATTTTACAAAACTTATTTACAACTAATTTGTAGTCCGTGGGAGAATCGAACTCCCATTTCTTGGATGAAAACCAAGTGTCCTAACCGGTAGACGAACGGACCGTTGCATTACATTAATTTCAAAAAAACTTGTAGTCCGTGGGAGAATCGAACTCCCATTTCTTGGATGAAAACCAAGTGTCCTAACCGGTAGACGAACGGACCATGCTTTTGTAATGCGGATGCAAAAATACAACTATTTTTTATTCGCGCAATAGCTGATGTATATTTTTTTTATTTTTTTTAATACGCCTTCGCAAACAACACCCTTCCAATTGATGGATTACCAGTAAAAACGCAGCTTCCCGCTTCTTCTACTCTATCCAAAGGAATACATCTTATGGTTGCTTTTGTCAAATTTTTAATTTCTTCTTCAGTAGCCGCTGTACCGTCCCAATGTGCCGAAACAAAGCCTCCTTTACCATCTAAAACCGATTTAAACTCCTCAAAACTATTCACTTCCGTAATATGAGTGTCGCGATAATCTTGCGCTTTATTAAATAAATCTTCCTGAATTTGTTTCAAAAGATTTTGAATATAAATTGCAATTCCTTCTTGATTAATCGTCTCTTTTGATAAATTATCTCTTCTTGCAATCTCAAAAGTTCCATTTTCAAGATCTTTTGGTCCAACTGCAATTCGAACAGGAACTCCTTTTAATTCCCATTCAGCAAATTTGAATCCTGGTTTTTGAGTCGTTCTACTATCATATTTCACTGCAATATTCAATTCCTTTAATTGCGAAACTAATACATTCACTGCGGCTGTGATTGCATCTAATTGTTCGTCTGTTTTATAAATAGGAACAATTACCACTTGAATTGGCGCCAAATTAGGAGGTAAAACCAATCCTTTATCATCTGAATGCGTCATCACTAAAGCTCCCATCAATCGAGTAGAAACACCCCAAGAAGTTCCCCAAACATGTTCTTGCTTCCCTTCGGCATTAGCAAATTTCACATCGAAAGCTTTGGCGAAATTTTGTCCCAAGAAGTGCGAAGTCCCAGCTTGCAATGCTTTACCATCTTGCATTAAAGCTTCGATACAATAGGTTTCTTCGGCTCCTGCAAAACGTTCTGTTTCGGTTTTCAATCCTTTTATAACCGGAATTGCCATAAAATCCTGAGCAAAATCAGCATAAACATGCATCATTTTCTCCGATTCTTCTATCGCTTCCTTCCTTGTTGCATGAGCGGTATGCCCTTCTTGCCACAAAAACTCAGCTGTTCTCAAGAACAAACGCGTTCTCATTTCCCATCGCACCACATTGGCCCATTGATTAATCAATAAAGGTAAATCCCTGTAGGATTGAACCCAACCTTTATAAGTGGACCAGATTATCGCTTCGCTCGTAGGTCGAACAATAAGTTCTTCTTCTAATTTAGCATTAGGATCCACCATTAATTTACCTGGATTATCAGGATCATTTTTTAATCTATAATGCGTTACAATAGCACATTCTTTGGCAAAACCTTCTGCATTTTTTTCTTCGGCTTCGAACATACTTTTGGGAACGAACAAAGGAAAATAGGCATTCTCGTGTCCGGTCTCTTTAAACTTTCTATCAAGCTCCGCTTGCATTTTTTCCCAGATTGCATAGCCATAAGGTTTAATAACCATACATCCTCTAACCCCTGAATTTTCGGCTAAATCGGCTTTAACAACCAATTCATTATACCATTTCGAATAATCTTCCGCTCGTGTTGTAAGGTTCTTGCTCATATTGTATAGTTTGGCACAAATTTTGTTTTAATAATTTTAACTAAATAGTTCAGCAAAACTAACTATTTTTGTAATGTGCAACAATAAAAAACCTCACAGATATGAAAACTAATATTTTTTCCTCACCAAACACTTCGCTCTACTCACTAATTGTTTTTTTGAGTATTCTGATGACGTCTTGTGGCTCTTTTCAAAATAGTTCTTTCTATGACCAAGATGGAATATATGGAAATATTAATACTAGAAATAACGAAAAGGTAGTTCAAAATAATTCGAGTAATCGTTATAAAGAGTATTTCAATTCTTTGCAAAATGACAACACTCCAACAGAGATATTCACTAATGTAGATAATTACACGGATTACAATACCGTAAACGACTCCATACAATATTCAAACCAAGATTACGCCGATTGGGGAAATAATCCCGAAAGCACTTCGATAAACGTTTATAGTAACCCTTGGAGCATGTCAATGGGCTTTGGTTTTGGCTATCCTTATTATGGTTACGGATATGGCAATCCTTACTTTGGATTCGGTTATCCTTTTTACGGTTATGGTTATGGTTATGGCTATCCTCACTACGGTTATGGCTGGGGTAATTCAGGTCATTATTACAACAGCTATGTACATAATCCAACCCGAAGAGGATCATCCTATACTACACCAACAAATGGAAACCGATTATCTCAAAATCAAGGAAGAACTAATGTTGTAACAAATAATACTAGCTATAGAACTTCGGCTCCTGTTTCTAATACATCTAGAAACAACAACACAAATTACAGAAGCAACACAAACACCTACAATAGAGGCAACTATATCATTAATAATGCAACTAGAAACAGTACTTTAATGAATAGAAGTAGTAACCAAACTCAAACAAATAGTAACAATAGTTCCCGTCAAAGTTACACCCCTAGCAATTCGTCAAGAAATTCAGGTTCAAATAATACTGGTGGCGGAGGAAGATCATCTGGTGGTGGTGGTAATAGCGGTGGTGGCGGAAGATCATCTGGTGGCGGTGGAAGAAGATAATTAGCTTCTATTTTTATAAAATTTTAAAAAAACTCTTATATCTACATAAAATGAAAAAATACCTATTTATAATGATTGCGGGTCTCGGTTTTGGTGTGGCTCAATCACAGGAAATTACAGATGCGGTTCGTTATTCGCAAGAAAACTTAACCGGAACTGCACGTTTTAGAGGAATGAGTGGTGCTTTTGGAGCTCTAGGAGGAGATTTATCTTCTATAAATGTAAATCCTGCTGGTTCAGCCGTTTTCAATAACAATCAACTTGCAATAACCTTTAGTAATTTTGGTACAAAAAACAACTCGAATTACTTTGGCAACAACGAAACTTCCAAAGACAATTCCTTTGATTTAAACCAAGCTGGCGGTGTTTTTGTTTTTAAGAATGCTAATCCAACAGGCGATTGGAAAAAGATTTCAGTAGAAATAAACTATGAAAACGCTAATAAATTTAATAATTCTGTTTTTTCAGCAGGAACCAATCCGACCAATTCTATTGATAATTATTTTTTAAGTTATGCTAATGGTGTTCCCTTAAATGATTTACAGAATTCAACCTATGGCCAATTAGGGCATGGTGCACAACAAGCTTATTTAGGCTATCAAGCCTATATTATAAACCCTGTTGACACTAACAACACGAACACTCAATACGTTTCAAATGTTCCTGCAGGAGGAAATTATTACCAAGAAAATAGTGTGTCCTCAACAGGAAATAACGGAAAATTATCATTTAATGCCGCAACTTCTTACAAAGACAAACTATTTATAGGAATCAATTTGAATTCTCATTTTACAGATTTCAGACAATCATCAAGCTTTTACGAACAAAACAACGCACCATTAACCGCTAATACCGACGTAAGCCGATTGCAGTTTGACAACGATTTATACACTCACGGCACAGGACTATCCTTTCAAATAGGAGCAATTGCAAAAGTAACCGATGCTATTCGCTTAGGATTAGCCTATCAATCGCCAACTTGGTATAATTTGAGTGATGAGTTAACCCAAAAAATATGGGCAGTAACAGCGAATACGAATGGAGAATTACCCGCGCATAATGTAAATCCTAATATTACTAATTATTATGAACCTTATAAATTACAAACACCAAGTAAGTACACTGGAAGTTTCGCCTATGTTTTTGGTAAATCTGGTTTGATAAGCATTGACTACGCCATGAAAGATTACAGCAAAACCAAATTCATGCCTACGAACGATCCTTACTTTATGGATGTAAATACCACAATGAGTAATGTTCTAAACAGCACTGGTGAATTACGAATT
>CAILTC010000578.1 GCA_903837025.1 uncultured Bacteroidota bacterium
CTGATGTTTTCTTCCATGATAAAAGAGAAGTCTATAGAAGATAGTGAAATTAAAAGTTGGTTTCTTTTGACAATAAAGCAAGGCATATAAGGTTCTAAAACGGCACCTTTTGCAACGCTAGTTCCTGGTAAAGTTGGATTGATAAACGATTTTACAAATAAAGGAATTTCCTTTTTCTGTAAAGGTTGTAATGTTTTTGGGTGTATTACCGTTGCACCATAAAACGCTAATTCGATGGCTTCGCGATACGAAATTTGGTTCAATAAACTGGCGTTTTCAAAATACCTCGGATCAGCATTCATCACTCCGGGAACATCTTTCCAGATGGTCACACTTTCGGCATTGAGGCAATAAGCAAAAATAGCGGCAGTATAATCCGAACCTTCACGACCCAAAGTGGTGGTAAAATTATTTTCGTCAGAACCCAAGAATCCTTGAGTAATATTCAACGAGTTTTGTTTTACGTTTTTGGAAATATTTTTTTGAGTTAAATCCCAATCTACTTCAGCATCTCTGTAATTAGAATTTGTTTTTATGAAGTTTCTAACATCAAGCCATTGGGTTTTAATTCCCATAAAAGTCATGAAATGACTCAAAATTGTAGTCGAAATCAATTCGCCATAACTCACGATTTGGTCATAGACAAAATTGTAATTCGGTGATTTATTATGTGCCAAGAAATATTCTAAATCAGAAAACTGTGAATTTACGGCTGTAAAAACCTCGTTTTTTTCGTTTTCGAATAAATCCAACAAAACTTGATTGTGGTATTTTTTTACTTCTTGAACCGATGCATTTAATTCTGTTGATTTATCGAAATAATTTTTTATGACTACTTCAAGTGCATTTGTTGTTTTCCCCATTGCGGAAACCACCAATAATACGTCTTCGTAACCTGCTGTTTGCAAAACACTATATACGTTTTTAATTCCTTCGGCATCTTTAACGGAAGCGCCACCAAATTTGAATACTCTCATTTTAATTTATGATTTCAGATTTTCCATTTCAGATTTTAGATGAAATGTAAAAGCGATTTGTTTATATTTTTATTTTTTTTTAACTATCATTTTTTGGATATCACCATTATATTTTTCCAGTTTCGGCTACATCTCTTTTGGAGCGGGTCGGGGAGAGGATTTTATTTTCAACGAAATAGTTAATTGCGGCTTCATCCATTTGTGCCACTCTCCATTCGTCAAATACTTTTGCCCCCGATTTTTCATAGAAATCGATTGCCGTCGTGTTCCAGTCTAGAACGTTCCAATCGATTCTTCGAACTTTATCTTTTTTGGCTTGTTTCATGATTTCAGAATACAAAGCATAACCAAGGCCGGTTCCGCGCATCGTTTCTTTTACTACCAAATCTTCCAAATGAATTGTTTTTCCTTTCCAGGTCGAATAGCGGTAATAATACAATGCGATCCCAACAATCTCATTCTCAACTTCGGCTACAAAAACATAAAATAAGGGAACAGGACCAAAACCATCCCGAATCAAATCTTCAACAGTTACTAGAACGGCATCTGGTTCCTTTTCGAAAACGGCCAATTCTTGTATAAGTCCTAAAACGGCTTTCATGTCTTCGGGATTTCCTTTTCGTATAATCATCGTTTTATTTTTATTTAGGTGATAAAATTTTGTTTAAAGCACTAAATTACTGCTTTAAACAACAAATATACAATACTGATAAACGAAATAAATAGGATTCAATTTGTTTTCACAAAAAAGCCTACATTTGTGACTTCAAAACAACTACAACGATTTCGTAATGGAAGAAAGCAACAAAACATTAGGCGAATTTATTATCGAAAACCAAACTGCCTTTCAATATTCGTCAGGCGAATTATCTAGAATCATCAATTCGATTCGGTTGGCGGCCAAAGTGGTCAATTACAAAGTGAATAAAGCGGGTTTGGTCGACATTGTTGGCGCAGCCGGTGCACAGAATATTCAAGGCGAAGATCAACAAAAATTAGATGTTTATGCTAATGAGGTTTTTATTCAAACCCTGATCAACCGTGAGATTGTTTGCGGAATTGCTTCCGAAGAAAATGATGATTTTATAACCGTGCAAGGTTCAGACAATAGTCATAACAATAAATATGTGGTTTTAATGGATCCGCTTGATGGATCATCTAACATCGATGTGAATGTTTCGGTGGGAACTATTTTTTCGGTTTACAGGCGTATTACGCCAATAGGAACTCCGGTTACTCTAGAAGATTTTTTGCAACCTGGTATTAATCAAGTTGCAGCTGGATATGTAATTTATGGTACTTCGACAATGCTGGTTTATACCACAGGTTTTGGAGTAAACGGATTTACTTTGAACCCTGCAATTGGTACCTTTTATTTGTCACATCCCAAGATGGAGTTCCCAAAAGATGGTTCTATTTATTCTATTAATGAAGGGAATTATGTCCATTTTCCACAAGGTGTAAAAAATTATTTAAAATATTGTCAGCTTGAGGAAGAAGATCGTCCTTATACTTCTCGATATATTGGAAGTTTAGTTTCGGATATTCATAGAAATATGATCAAGGGTGGAATTTATTTGTATCCTACTAGCACAAAAGCACCAAAAGGGAAATTGCGATTGCTTTATGAATGCAATCCTATGGCGTTTATTGTAGAACAAGCAGGAGGAAAAGCATCGGATGGATTCAACAGAATTATGGAAATTCAACCTACAGAATTGCACGAAAGAGTTCCTTTTTTCTGCGGAAGCAATAATATGGTCGAAAAAGCGGAACAATTTATGCAAGAAGCAAAACTGAGTAAATACTAAACAGTTCTATTTGGTATAAAAACAAAGAGCTTCAACGAATGTTGAAGCTCTTTCAAAATAATAATTTTCCAAAATCAACTCCATCTTGTATGGAGTGGGTTGGGGAGAGAGGATTATCGATTCATATTTTGCATTTCAAAAATAAAGGAATCTAGATCTACTTTTCGATCTATTAATGATAGGGCTTTATCAACAATATAATTTACATTTCCAGGGGTAAATCCTAGCGCCAACGAAAATCTTCGTAGTAATGAATCTTGTTTATCTCCTAAATGATGATCTACATGAACCATTCGGGTTAAATCATACAAACGCTCTAGTCTTTGCGTATATAAATAAGGAGGGTTAATAGGATATTTCAAAGGATTCTCTAAAATATCAGCATATTCTGTTTCTGAAATTTCCAGATGTAAGGCTAGTTTATCTAAAAAAGCCTGTTCTTGTGGGGTAATTTTTCCATCAGCAACTGCAACACGAACGATTGCGGAAAAATGTCCTCTGTTTCTTTGATTAAATTCGTTGTCGAATAGGTCTGAAATTGGCATAATAATAGTTTTTAGTCTAACAAAGATAATTCTATTTCGAATTTAATGAAAGTCAATTTCTGATTATTTTATTCATTTTATTAAAATAAATTGGATAAGAATGGCTTTTAACAATTCGTTTCAATCTATTTTCAAAATAAATTGTAAGTTTGGCAGCCCCTAACTTTAAAACTATTTATTATGTCTGAATTTTGGATTTTTTTTGAAAAAGGGGCAAGGCATATTCTTGATTTAGTTGCTTACAACCACATCTTATTTTTAATTGCGTTAACTGTTTCTTATACCTTTAAGGATTGGAAAAGGTTGTTGATTTTTACCTTTGTTTTTACACTTTGTCATACCCTAGCGTTGTTATTGTCTGTTTTTGGAGTGGTTATTATAAGAGGCAATTTAGCTGGTTTTTTAGTTCCAATAACGATTTTAATTGTGGCAATTTTCAATCTTTTTTCTGCTGGGAAATCATCAAAAAACGGAAGTATTAATGTAGTGGTTTTTATTACTTTGTTTTTTGGCATTATAGACGGATTGGATTTTGCAACTAGTTTTAAATCGATGCTTGTTGGTTCGCCACAATCTAAATTCTTACCAATAATGGAGTTCTCTCTCGGAATAGAAATGTCTCAAATAATTGTAATTTTTATTGTTTTAATAATTTCGTATATTGTGCAAACATTCTTTCGATTCTCAAAACGAGATTGGATTTTAGTGATGTCCTCTTTTGTAGTTGGTGTTGTTTTACCAATGATTATCAAAAGTGAGATTTGGAACAGATAAATATAAAAATGGAAAAGAAAAAATTAAATAAATACGACAAAGCTTATCTTAGGATTGCCAAAGAATGGAGTCTTTTGTCCTATTGCAAACGCAAACAAGTAGGTGCAATAATCGTTAGAGACCGAATGATAATTTCTGATGGGTACAACGGAACTCCTTCTGGTTTTGAGAACTGCTGTGAGGATAGTGAAGGCTTGACGAATTGGTATGTGCTTCATGCAGAAGCGAATGCAATACTTAAAGTGGCGCGATCTACACAAACTTGTGAAGGAGCAACATTATATATCACCCTTTCTCCTTGCAAAGAATGTAGCAAATTGATACATCAATCGGGTATAAAAAGAGTCGTTTATCAATCGGCATATAAAGACACTTCGGGAGTAGATTTTCTGGTTAAAGCTGGGGTTGTCGTTGAACAAATTGAAGTTTTAGGATAAATGAAAATCAATTCAAAGTATTTCCCAATACTAATTTTTGGAACTCTAGCCTTGGGTATTGTTCTTGGCGGTTGGCTCAATTTCCCCAATCAAAATCAATTTTTTGCCAAAAATAATTCAAAAACCAAACTCAATAAGCTTATTGATTTTATTAATAACGATTATGTTGATAAAGTAAATACAGATTCAATTGTAAATCAAACCGTCGATAAAATAATGGGGCAATTAGATCCTCATTCGGTTTACATTCCGCCAAGTCAACAAACGCAAATTGCCGAAAATATGAAAGGTAATTTTGTGGGAATTGGAGTCAATTTCTATATGTTTAGAGATTCGGTAGCAATAATAAAACCCATTGAAAATGGTCCTTCAGAAAAAGCAGGAATACAATCCGGGGACCGAATTCTTTACGCAGACAAAACGAAATTATTTGGAAGAAAACTGCCAAACGACAGCTTATTCTCGAAATTGAAAGGAGAAGACGGTTCCGAAATTGAAGTGACAGTTTATAGAAAATCCGCGCGAAAAAATATTAAACTCAAAATAAAACGCGGTGTCATTCCTATAAAAAGTGTCGATGCTGCCGTGCTTTTGAACCCAACTACAGGCTATATAAAAATAAATCGATTTTCCGAAACTACCTTTAATGAGTTCGAAAATGGTTTAACCAAATTGAAAAAACAAGGTGCAAAATCACTGATTATTGATCTTCGGGATAATGGCGGAGGATATATGGAAGAAGCCATTGCGATTGCGGATGAGTTTTTAGGGGATAAGAAATTGATCGTCTTCACGAAAAATCAAAAAGGAACTATCGAAAAAACGTTTGCCACGAACAAAGGAATCTTCGAAAATGGAAATTTATTTGTTTTAATCAATGAAAATAGTGCATCGGCAAGTGAAATTTTAGCGGGTGCCATTCAGGATAATGATCGAGGAACCATTGTAGGTCGTCGTTCTTTTGGAAAAGGATTGGTGCAGCGCGAAATGGATTTCGATGACGGATCTGCTGTACGATTGACGGTTGCTAGATATTATACACCTACGGGACGGTCAATTCAAAAATCATATTCGAAAGGGAATCAAGCTTATTTTAAAGAGTCCGATTCGCGTTTTGCAAATGGCGAATTGTATCATAAAGACAGTATAAAAACATCCAAAACCTTAAAGTATAAAACACCTAAAGGCAAGATTGTTTATGGTGGTGGTGGAATTGTACCTGATGTTTTTGTTCCAATAGAAATGGAGCACAGCAAGGGGAATGTCTCTTATTTATTGCAATCTGGGATATTGGGGCAATTTGTTTTCGAACAATTAGATCATAATCGAAGTGCTTTTAAGGGATTGTCATTCGAACAATTTACTGCAAAAATGAACGAAACGGATTTGTATTTCAGTTCTTTTCAAAAATACATTTCAAAAAATGGATTAGAATTAAATTTAGATTCTAACAAGGTTATGGTAAAGCGGTTTTTGTCGGCAGAATTTGCTCGACAGCTGTATAATGAGGACAAATATTTTGAAATTGTGTTGAAAGAGGATTCAATGATTAACGCAATAATCAAGAAATAATATGCTAAAATTTAATGGGTATTATCCCAGTCTTTTCGGTAGCGAATCAATTCTTTGTCGATTAAATCTTTGGAAGTATTTAATAAAAAAGTAGCATCTTCAGAATAGATTGGTTCAAAGAAAGTCATTTTTATTTCGGTTGTCCGTTTTCCAAAACATTTCAAAAAATGAGGAACAAAAGTGTCGTCTTCTACAAAGGCATCTGTCTTCTCTTTATAATCAATTGCTACCGGAATAACAGCTGCTTTTATTTTTGTGGCCATTACAAATGAACCATAATTAAAATCGGTGGTTGCGGGTAAAGTATGAGTTGTGCCTTCTGGAAAATTAATGATTGAATATCCTTTACTCAATACTTCAAGAATATTGTCGGCGGTATCCTGCCGGCTTTTTTCACAACTTCGTTTCACAAATAATACTCCCGAGATTTTACAGAGGTAGCCAATAAGAGGCCAAGATTCTACTTCTTTTTTACCTACTGGAAACGCGTGTACTTGATTTACAATTGCGATTGGGTCAAAATAGGAGCGGTGATTGGCCACGATCAGGCCTTGAACATTTGGTTTTTCTCCATAAACAACGATTTGAATGCCTAACAACCAATTGGCGATCCGGATTAAGAAATCCCGTAATATTAATGCGTTTCTAGAATTCGTTTCTTTGTTTCCAAAAAGGCTTGTAAAATAGTATATAACCGAAAAAAAGGAAACATAAATAACAAAAAGGATGAATCTTAAAAGGCCTAGAAGCAATGAAAACATAAATGAAATAATTTAGAGAATGTGTAAATCTAATATTATTTTATTAGTATTTCAGTTATATAACTATTTCTTAATACTGTCGTGCGAATGTGTTTGAATATTGTTATTCCATAAAGTAAGAATATCGGTTGCTACAGCGGCGCCACTTCCTGCAGCAATTGCCACTTGACTTCTTAAGCCAGCAAGTGTTCCTGTTACATAAATCCCTTCTGTAACTTTGTGGTCAGTATTTTTTAGTTGGATTCTTTGTTTTTCGGCAAGCGATTTTTGATGTGTTTCTACATATTGAAGCAAACCGTCAATTGCGAATGTATTCGAAGATCCAATGGCTACAACAATAATTTTAGTTTTATAGCTATTCTTATTTGTTGTGACTATAAATCCAGCAAATTCATCTTCGATTTTCAAGACTTTTTCATTCGGAATTTGCTCAATATGCGGATATGTTTCGGATAGGTGTTGAATACTTTCGAATAATAAATCAGCACCTAATTTACCAGGAGTAATTCCGTAAGCGTTATTGATAATGGCTTCTTGAAGCGAAGAATTTTTTTGATGTGTAAAGACGCCTATTTTTTTGTCATTGACAAATGCTTTGTTTTTTGCAGAACCCAAAACAAGAGCGCATGACATTCCTGAAACGCCACCGCCAAGGATTAAAGCGTCAAACATTAATTTAGAATTTGTCATTCATTTTTTCGGAGATATTCTTTGACATTTTGAAAATCAGAAGAATTAAAACAGCACAAAAAGAAGCGACAATCCCAATAGATGCAATCATACTGCTGCCTTCAAAAGGGTGTTTGAAATCGACAAGGGTAATATTAAATATAATTAGCCCCAATGCCAATGCCACCAATATAGAAGTAAAGATTTTCATAAAAATTTATTTTGTAAAGATAATGCTGTAAAAATATAAAAATTTATTTTAGACAAACAAACCTTTAACATTAGCAGCGAATAATTTAACAGCAATTGCCAAAAGTACGACACCAAAAGCCTTGCGAATTACTCCCAAACCATTTTTTCCTAGCATTTTTTCGATTTTTGCGGAGGATTTCAAAACAATATAAACTACGATAATATTCAAAATTATGGCTATTACAATATTTATCGAATGAAATTGAGAACGTAGCGAAAGCAAAGTTGTCATTGTTCCTGCACCGGCAATCAACGGAAAAGCGATAGGAACAATCGATGCCGAACTGGCTTCTTCATCGCGGTAAATGCGAATGCCAAGAATCATTTCTAGTGCCAAAAAGAACAACACAAAAGATCCGGCAACTGCAAAAGAATTAACATCTAAGCCAATTAAACTTAATAATTCTTCACCTATAAAAAGGAAAACAATCATTATGATTCCAGCTACAATCGACGCTTTTTCAGATTCGATATGACCGTGTTTTGCTCTTAAATCAACTACAATAGGAATGGTTCCTACAATATCAATTACGGCAAAAAGTACCATGCCAACGGTGATTATTTCTTTAAAATCTAGTTCCATGCAGCGTTTGTTTAAGGGACAAAAGTATTAAATTCTAAATGGTTAACTGTGAAAATAAGGTTATTATTTAGAGAAGCAAATTTGAGGTGCTCGTTGTTGTTGTTTATTTTAAACCAATAATTTGAGTCTTTATTTAACTTTTCACAATCTAAAAAACTCAAAAATTCCCTTTCGAAATTCAGAATTGCAAAGTATCTTTGCAAAATGTTTCAAATAGGAAAAACCATCATATCGGAAGATATTCTCGAAAAAGAATTTGTTTGTAATTTATCGGCTTGCAAAGGCGCGTGTTGTGTCGATGGCGACGCTGGCGCACCACTAAGCGAAGCCGAAACTAAAATTATGGAAGCCATTTATCCAAAAGTAAAACCTTTTTTACGCAAAGAAGGAATTGCCGCTATTGAGGCACAAGGAACTTGGACAAAAGGCACCGATGGTGATCTTGAAACACCTTTAATTGATAATAAAGATTGTGCTTACGTTATATATGACGGAAAAACGGCACTTTGCGGTATTGAGCAAGCTTATAATCAAGGGGAAGTCGACTGGAAAAAACCTGTTTCTTGTCATTTATATCCTATTCGTATTAAAGATTTTACGGAGTTTGCTGCTGTTAATTATGACAAGTGGGAAATATGCGACGATGCCTGTTCTTTGGGCAAAGAACTCGAAGTTCCGGTTTACAAATTTGTCAAGGAAGCCCTTGTTCGTAGATTTGGTGAAGACTGGTATTTAGAGCTTGAAAAAGTAGCGCAAGAATTAAAAAAATAATTCTATAATATCCGATAATTTCCTTGTTTTCTATTTTTAAAAACCTATATTTTACGGTGCTTTGAGGTGTTTTTTATTTTTTAAAACATTAAAAATCAATATTTTATAATTTGTATGAAAAATATTCAAATCATCTGTATTTGTTAAAAACTCAAGCCGATTGTGAATAAGTTTGGCTTTTAATAACCGCAAGAA
>CAILTC010000579.1 GCA_903837025.1 uncultured Bacteroidota bacterium
GTTCATAATCTAAAATCGGGTTATTTAAGAAATGACAAAGGCAAGTTTACTTTTGTTCCGTTTTCAAATAAAATGCAGGTTGCACCTATAAACTGTTTTGTAAAATCGAAATTTGAAGGAGGTAAAGAAGAAGTATTTGCAGCTGGAAATTATTTTGGAGTTACACCATATCACAGCCGTTTTGACGGTTTTTCTGGAGCATTAATCAAAAATGCTAACACAATTTATCTAGGAAATCAAATCGGGATTGATTTTACTCAAAAAGCAGTCAGACATTTAAACATAATCAACTTCAATGGTAAAAAATATTTATTGGCAACAATAAATAATAAGAAAGCCGAAGTGTATGAATTACCCATGAATGCGAATTAATAAAAAAGCCCAAATTCGAACAATAAAAAATCCAAATCAATGAAATCTAAAATATATCTTTTAGCTACACTAGCTGTTGTATTTATTTCTTGCAAAAAAGAAAAACCGATTGAGGTAACAACCGATCAATATCACGCATCGATAGATAATGTGGTTCAAATTATGATTCATGATATTTTTTCGCCACCCGTTGCAAGCAGGATTTTTGTATATCCTAACATTGCTGCTTATGAAGTGATTGCGCAAAATAATAAAAACTATACCAGCCTTCAGCATCAATTAAAAGGGCTAGATTCTATTCCGAAATTAGACCCTAAAACTGGGGTAAATTTAAAAGTAGCTGCCTTAGTGGCACACATGGAAGTAAGTAAACAATTGGTTTTTTCAGAACAATTAGTAGAAAAATTCAGGGATAGTTTATATGCAAAATGGAAGGGAGAGAACGAAAAAGAATTTGAAGTCTCTAAAGAATACGGACTAAAAGTAGCGGAACGTATCAAAAAATGGATGGGAAAAGACAATTACAAACAAACCCGTACCCTGCCTAAATTTTCTGTTTTTGCGAGTCAACCAGGAAGATGGCAGCCTACTCCGCCAGCCTATATGGATGCCATTGAACCACATTGGAGCGAAATTAGAACCTTAGTTTTAGATTCATCTTCTCAATTTAAACCAGTTCCTGCCCTAGCCTTTTCATTAGATAAAAACGCTCCGTTTTATAAACAAATAATGGAAGTGTATAATCTAAGTTTAGAGATGAAGAAAAAAGGAAATTCCTGTGACGAAATAAAAATGGCTCAATTTTGGGATTGCAATCCTTATGTTTCAGTAAATCAAGGCCACATGATGTTTGCCAAAAAGAAAATATCTCCAGGTGCACACTGGATGGGAATTGCAAAAATTGCCTGCAAAAAATCGAATGCTGATTTTGACAAAACAGTATTTGCTTATACCAAAACCTCTATCGGAATGTTTGAAGCTTTTATAAGTTGCTGGGACGAAAAATACCGAAGTAATGTAATTCGACCAGAAACCATAATCAATCAACATATCGATGAAAACTGGAAACCAGCATTACAAACACCACCATTCCCAGAATATACCAGCGGACATTCTGTAGTTTCAACAGTTGCAGCTACAATTTTGACCTCTGTTTTCGGAGCAGATTTTGCTTTTGTAGATAATTCAGAATTGCCTTTTGGTTTACCAAGTCGAAGCTTCAAATCATTCGACGCAGCATCGAAAGAGGCTGCAATGAGCCGCTTTTATGGCGGAATACATTACAGAGCCGCAATAGAAAACGGAATGATCCAAGGAAAGCAAGTGGGTGATTTTGTTGTTAAAAAATTAAAAATGAAAAACTAAAATGAATTTAAGAAAAAAAATTATACTTGTTACCAGCATTGCATTATCCCTTTTATTAGGTTGGTATTTATTTATTAAGGAAAGTGATTATTGCATCACTTTTAAAGTAAAAACAGCTTCGGGAACTATTTTTCAAGGCATTCAGGAATGGTCAATCAATCAGCAAAAAAGCAAAGGAGATACTTATTCTACTAGTGAAAAAAGAAATTTTGATTACATTAAACAAGAATTACAAAGCAGCCAAAACCTATTAGAATATACTTGGGAAATGAAACCTATTAATGACTCTGTAACAAAAGTAATCGTTGGAATAAAAGATTTAAACCACAGTATTTACAATAGACTTACAGCTCCTTTTTACAGCACTAATTTCAAAAAAGAACAGATAGCTAAAGTTACTGATTTAAAAAATGGCTTAGAAAAACTTTTAGAAAATTTCAAAGTTAAAATTGATGGCGAAGGAAAATCGGAGGAAACATTTGTTGCTTATATTAATTTGAAAGCTGTGTTACAGGAAAAAGCACAAAATATGATTAAGTACAACGAAGATATTGTTTCCTATTTACACAATAACAATATTAAAATTATAGGTAGCCCCTATGTTGAAATTGGAAAATGGGATTTTGAAAAAGAAACCCTTGATTATAATTATTGTTTTCCTATAGATAAAAACACAAAATACATTGAAGACAAATCGGTGAAATTCAAGACAATACCAGCTCAAAAAGGATTAAAAGCAACCTATTATGGTAATTTTAGAACTTCGGACAGAGCTTGGTTTACATTACTAGATTATGCAAAAACACATGATATCAAACTAGAAAACAAACCTTTAGAACATTTCTTAGACAACCCTTTTAATGGTGGTAATGAATTAGAATGGAAAACTGAAATAATCATTCCGTTTGCCTCAAAATAAATAATAATAATTTAGAATCAATACAAGATTTCGAAAACGTTTTCGGTTGTTCCGAAAACGTTTTTTATTTTAATACATTTCCTAATTTTATAATTTAAATTATATTTAAAGAATAATAGGAAAAAAAACGTAAATGAAATTAAAATTAAGCTTTTGGCAGATTATCAATATGAATGTTGGTTTTTTTGGCATTCAATACAGTTTTGGTTTACAACAAAGTGCTGTTAATCCAATATATGATTTTCTACATGCAAGTCCAGACCAAATTCCCATATTAAATCTTGCCGGTCCACTAACCGGATTACTAATTCAACCAATTATTGGTGCAATGAGCGATAAAACATGGCATCCAAAGTGGGGAAGACGTAAACCCTATTTTTTTATGGGAGCAATGGTTTGTAGTATCGCATTATTTCTTTTTCCATTTAGTAGCTCATTATGGATGGCGGCTGGATTACTTTGGATTTTAGACGTAGGAAACAATACCGCAATGGAACCGTATCGCGCATTTATTGCAGATACCCTTAATGAAGATCAGCAACCAATAGGTTTTCAAGCTCAAAGTTTTTTTACGGGGTTTGGACAGTTTCTAGCTTATATTTCTCTTTTTCTTTTTCCAATTGTTTTTGTTGGTTATACAGGATCGCTACCAACTTGGATTTATGCCTCATTCTTTTTAGGAGCAGTCCTTTCTGTAACTTCCATTTGGTGGAGTATGAGCAAAACAAAAGAAATCCCTCCAACAGCAAAAGAATTAGCCATTTTAAAAGCAGAACCCTTAAATGTTTTTTCGCCTTTCATTGATATCTATAAAGCCGTTCTAGAAATGCCTACAGTGATGTGGCAACTATTTCTGGTTTATTTGTTTCAGTGGTATGCGATGATGTGCTATTGGCAATACAACTCAAAAAGTATTGGCTTATCTGTGTGGAATGTAACTCCAAAGGATGTGATGGGTTACGAAAAAGCGGTAGAATGGAACGGATTAATTGGTGCTTTTGGATTTATAGTTACATTTTCAATTGCTTTTTATTTGGCCAAATTAGCAAAAAAACACGGTGCTAAAATGATTCATTTTGCTTGTCTGCTATTAGGAGCTATTTCTTTTTTGTGGTTTCCAATTGTTCAAAATCAATATCTATTTTTTGCAGTGATTATAGGGTACGGTATTGCTTGGGCAAGTATGATGGGAATTCCATATTTAATGGTTGTTTCGGTTGTTCCAAAAGAACGATATGGAGTATATATGGGAATTATCAATATGATGATTGTCATTCCAATGATTATCCAAAACCTGTCCTTTGGTTACATTCTAAAACATTACTTGAACAATGATCCAAGACAAGCAATTACTTTTGCCGGTATACTATTGATTATTAGTGCAGCTTGCACTTTAATGATCAAAAATAAAAAAGAAGTAACGGAATAATGACTGACATCAATTACATAAAAGCAATCAAATTATTAAAGAAATGCTCTTCAAACGAAGGCTTTTTGGCCAGTAACCAAAACATTTCCAATTATAAAAGAGTTTGGGCTCGTGATGGAATAATTTGCGGATTGGCAGCATTAGCTTCGGGTGATGAAGATTTAATTGACACCTTCAAAAAAACACTCGAAACATTAGCTAAAAATCAGCATTCGAACGGTACAATACCTTCAAACGTAATGACCAATGGCGATCAAGTTGAAATTAGCTACGGCGGATTAGCAGGAAGAGTTGATGCTGTGACTTGGTTTATTATCGGTATTTGTCAATATGCCTATTACAAAAAAGATAGGGCTTTTGTAGCCAAATATATCTCCGAAATCCAGAAATGTATCGCACTTCTTGAAGCTTGGGAATTCAATAACAAACATCTTGTTTACGTTCCGCTATCCGGAAATTGGGCCGATGAATACATCACAGATGGTTATGTGTTAAGCGATCAATTATTGCGAATTTGGGCATTACGAAGTTATAATCATTTTGCAAATCAAAAGGACATTACAACAAAAATAGAAAATATTACCAAGCAAATCGAAATCAATTTCACGCCAAATTCTATTGGCGAAAAATTTCATGAAAGAGCTTATACCATTGCTAATAGTATTGATTTTATGCCCTGCTCCTTTTCACCTGCTGGCTATAAAACACAATTTGATGCTTTCGCTAATTCGTTAGCATTAATACTAAATATTGGAAATGAAAATTTTCAAGACTCAATATTAAAGCATTTTGAAACCTTAAAAAATCAAATGCCAATGGAGTTAATCCCTGCATTTTGGCCACCTATAGAAGAGAATGATTTAGATTGGAATTTACTCAAAAACAATTGCAAATATGAGTTTCGAAATTTCCCTTACGAATTTCACAACGGTGGAAGTTGGTCCATGGTCAACGGGTTTTATGGTCTAGGATTGATTTCAAAACTCAAAAAAAAGGAAGCAGAATCTTTATTAAACCAAATAAATAGCGCCAACTCGATAGATGATTATTCATTTTATGAAAACTTTAATAGCCAAACGAAAAAACCAAATGGCGTTCCGTTTTGTGCTTGGAGTGCCGCAGCAACAGTGATGTTACATCAAAGCATAAATACAAATTTTAAATTTATAGTCTAAATTGAAAAAAACAATTGATATTATTAGCGTAGGAGAAGTACTTATAGACTTTATTGGTCATGAGGTAAATGCTACAATAGACCAAACAAAAAACTACCATAGATTTCTAGGTGGTTCACCAACAAATGTGGCTGTAAATGCAGCAAGATTAGGATTAAAATCGGTTCTTGTTGCTACATGTGGGCAAGACGGTCTAGGTGATTACATTATTAGAAAATTAGAAAAAAATAAAGTTATTACCTCTCAAATTCAAAGAACAATAGATTACCCTACATCAGTAATATTCGTATCTAAATCGACAAGCACACCCGAATTTATAGCTTACAGACAAGCAGATTGCCAAATAAGCACCTCTCAATTATCAACCGAATTACTTGAAAATGCCAAAATATTTCATACGACTTGTTTTGCATTAAGCAAAAATCCAGCACGAGAAACTATTATAGAAAGTGCCAAAAAAGCAAATTCTCTGGGTTTACAAACGAGTATTGACATTAATTTTTCGGAAAAAATTTGGCCCAATCGAGAGGAAGCAAAGCTGGTTTTAAAAGAATATTTATCAACTAATCCGCTTGTGAAATTAAGTGATGATGATTGTTTCCGTTTGTTTGATGAAGTAAAAAGCGAGGAATACATTTTCGATTATTTTCACCAATTAGGAGCCAAAACAATCTGTTTGACTAAAGGAAAGGTTGGCGTGGTTTTATCCGATTCAACTATTGGGATTATTCGTCAAAAAGCAAATTTAGTAAAAGACATAAAAGACACCACTGGTGCTGGTGATGCTTTTTGGACTGGTTTTTTATATGCACAATTAACAGAAAAAAATCTTGACGAAACCATAACTATCGCTCAAAAAATGGCGATATTAAAACTTCAAAATCTGGGAGGTTTACCCGAAGGAATAGATGTAAAAGAATATTTAAACAAAAATTAATTCCATTCAAAAGACCAAAATAGTATGAAAAAAAATTCCATCAAAATAGCCATGTATCTTAACTATTTTGTCTTTGCCATATTGCTAAATAGTGTGGGTATAGTAATCTTAAAATCACAAAAAAATTACGGTGTCAATGAATTACAAGCAAGTATTCTAGAAGCTTTTAAAGATTTACCCATTGCTATAGTTTCCTTTTTAATCGCTTCCTTTTTACCAAGAATCGGATATAAAAAAGCCATGCTTATTGGGTTGGGACTCGTAACTTTGGCTTGTGTCAGTATGTATTTTGGTAATTCCTTTGACACGGCAAAACTACTTTTCGCCACCGTTGGGGTTTCGTTTGCGCTGATAAAAGTTTCTGTATATTCCCTTATCGGAACAATTACAGAAAATCAGAAAGAACACAACAGCCTGATGAGCAGCATCGAAGGCGTATTTATGATCGGAATCGCATTAGCCTATTTCTTATTTCCTGCTTTCAATTCGGACACAAATCCGGATGCTTGGTTAAATGTTTATTTATTTTTAGCATTAATTTCCACGTTGTCTTTTAGCTTTCTATTTTTTACAAAATCCGAAAGTCAAACTCAAATTCCTGGTGTAGATTTAGCCGATGATTTTAGACAAATGTTTCAATTATTTGCCAAATTATTAACCATCGTTTTTGTCGTCAGTGCCTTTTTATTTGTAATGATTGAGCAAGGGATAATGACTTGGTTACCTACTTTTAATGACAAAGTATTGCACCTTCCTGAAAATATAAGCATTATGATGGCGAGTATTTTGGCAGTTTCATTAGCAGCAGGAAGACTTCTTGCGGGTCAAATTACAAAAAGAGTAGATTGGATTTGGGTACTCGTATTTTGCATCATTAGCGCTATGCTTATTGTATTATTTGTATTGCCAAAAACAGTCGGATTACACGTTGTAAATATCAATTCGCTAAGCGATATTCCTCTAATTGGATTTGCTTTTCCGCTTGTTGGCTTATTCATCGCACCCATTTATCCGTTGTTAAATTCGGTTATTCTTAGTGCTTTGCCCAAAAAACTACATAGTTCGATGACAGGATTAATCGTTGTTTTTTCGGCACTTGGAGGAACAATTGGTTCCAGAATAATCGGCTGGCTTTTTATGAATCAAGGCCCCGAAAACGCCTTTTATTTTACTTTGATTCCGATGACCTTGTTATTGATTTCGTTCTTTATATTAAAAAAATTAACGTCGAAAAATGAAATTTAAACTCAACATCAACCAAAACATTCAGCAATTATTAGATCAAGAAGATACCGATTGCGACAAGAGAATAACCATTGATGACAAGGGTCCAAAACGTTTTGTTCTAAAATCAGCCACAGAAGAAATTGCAGTTGAAGGCACTTATTTCTTGTCCAATTTATTGCAGGAATTAGTTTTGGCTAAAGAAAACAATCAAGATTTTATTGAAACTGATGCTGTTTTTGAACTTCCCGCAAACCGAATTTCGAATATGATTCGCAATTATTTTTGGGAGGGATTAACACGCACTTTAGACGAAAAAGGATTAGAAAAATTGTTGCTTGACACCAAATCAAAAACCGATAAACCGATCATTTATGTTCCGTTTACAGATGATTTTGGTTTTGATTATTATCAAAAATTAGCGCCAAAATTCAACCTAAAAGTGGTGCAATTACCCGAAATAATTTCGCCCGAATATGTAAGTAGTATCAACGACGAAGGAGGGATTTTGGCTTTAGCTTTAAAAACAAAAGATCAAAATGTAGCAGGATTTCCGTTCGTAGTTCCTGGTGCAAGATTCAATGAAATGTATGGTTGGGACAGCTATTTTGAAAATATAGGTTTGTTAATAGACGGAAAATTAGAGCTAGCACAAAGCATGGTCGAAAATTTCGACTATCAAATTACGCATTACGGCAAAATCTTAAACGCCAATAGATCCTATTATCTTACTCGAACGCAACCCCCATTTTACTCCAGTATGATTCGGGAAGTTTTTGAAGCAATGCCTATTAAGGATGTAAAATGGTTGCGCGAAAAGCTAGCCATTTGCATCAAAGAATATGAAACTGTTTGGATGGAATATGGAAAACGACTTACCGAAAACGGTCTAAATCGCTATTTTGCACAAGGAATTGGTTTACCTCCCGAAACCGAACCAGGACATTATGATGCTATTCTAAAACCTTATGCCCAAGCAGCTAATTTGTCGATTCCTGAATATGAAAAACTGTATTACCAAAGGAAATTAGAAAACAAAACACTTGATGCTTATTTTGTTCACGATCGTAGCGTTCGCGAAAGCGGTCACGACACAAGTTACCGAATAGAAGGGATTTGCGCCGATTTGAACGTTGTCGAACTTAACGCCATGTTGTACAAATATGAAACTGATTTTGCAGAATTAATAGCAAGCTATTTTGAGGATCAATTCGAATACAACACCAAAAATTACAATCAAAAATATTGGATAGAAAAAGCCGAATACCGCAAGAATTTAATGAATCAATTCCTATGGAACGAGCAAGAAAGTTGTTTTTTCGATTATAATTTCAAAACTCAAAAGCAGAATATATTTTTATCAGCAACTAGCTTTTTTCCACTTTGGGCAAAAATAGCCACCCAAGAACAAGCCGACAAAATGGTCGAAAAATGTTTGCCAAAATTGATTTATTTAGGAGGAATTGCCGGTTGTTCTGAAGAGGCACTTTCGACTATTTCCGAAGATCAAATGCAGCGCCAATGGGATTTTCCGAACGGTTGGGCACCCCATCAAATGGTTATTTGGCAAGGATTAATCAATTACGGTTATCAATCAAAAGCGCAGGAACTGATTTATAGATGGCTTTGGATGATCACAAAAAATGCCTGTGATTATAACGGAACTGTTCCTGAAAAGTATGATGTTGTAATCGCTACCCATAAAGTTTTTGCCGAATATGGCAATCAAGGAACAGATTTTGAATACATTAGTCGCGAAGGATTTGGATGGATGAATGCTTCCTTTCAACTGGGTTTATCCCTTTTGAATGAAGATTTAAAAACGAAATTAAATCAATTGGTTCACCCAAAAGATTTATTTAATTAGTTAAATCGTAACCAATATTTTAAATAATAAATTCCATTTCGAAGAAATTTGAAATGGAATTTATGTTTATATTTGAAACTTAAATTCAATAAAAATGGAAAGCAAAACAAGATGCAAATGGTGTGTGGGAATCGATATTTACGAAAAATATCATGATGAAGAATGGGGCGTTCCTGTTTATGATGACCAAAAATTATTCGAATTTCTGATTCTCGAAACCTTTCAAGCAGGATTAAGTTGGATCACGATTTTACGAAAAAGAGAAAATTTCCGATTGGCTTTTGACAACTTTAATTATAAAAAAATAGCTCAATATCCCGAAGAAAAAATCCAAGAATTATTATTAGATGCAGGAATAATTCGCAACCAATTAAAAATTCGATCTGCTGTTTCAAATGCAATTGCTTTTATGAAAGTGCAAGAAGAATGGGGCAGTTTCAGCGAATATATTTGGAAATTTACCGACGGAAAACCAATAAATAATAACCGACAAAGTCTAAAAGAAGTTCCCGCCACTACTCCACTTTCGGATGCTATTAGCAAGGATTTAAAAAAACGCGGCTTTAAATTTGTGGGTTCAACAGTGGTTTATGCACACATGCAAGCCACGGGAATGGTCAACGATCATGTAGAAGATTGCTTTACAAAAAGCTTTCAGTAATCTATTTTCAAAAATAAAAAATTAATTATTTTTTTAAATATCTATCCTTTTTTCACTTACATTTGCTCCACACTTTAGGGGTGTCTACAAAATTGTAGGCTGAGATTTTACCCTCCGAACCTGATCTAGTTCATACTAGCGTAGGAAAAAGTAAGATGACTTCCGTGCACATTCATGTGTCATTGCAGCCATTCCTAAAGTATAATTATATACAAAATTCAAAAGGAATGGAGCTAAAAATCAACAATCAACTGAAACAATTTGCCCCTGACAGTCTCACTGTACAGGCACTTCTTGACTTGGAAATTCCCGTAAAACAAAACGGAATTGCCCTTGCCATCAACAATACCGTTATTCCAAAATCCGATTGGATAACGCATCTCCTCAAAGAAACCGACGACATTCTAATCATTTCCGCTACGCAAGGAGGGTGAAAAGATTGCAGATTTTAGATTGCAGCTTTTCTAGTCCTTAAAACATCAAATCTGCAATTTAGAAATAATAAAAAAACACTTTTTAAAATCACTAATCCAGACTCGGCTCCCTTCCCTTCGAGGAGGGCTGGGGAGGGGAAACCACAACACTATGAACAACGAAGAAAAAATCTCAAGAACCCCCTTTCCAAACTCGACAAAAATTTATGTTGACGGAACTATTCACCCCATAAAAGTAGCGATGCGAGAAATTGCATTGGCAGATACTAAAATGTCTAACGGTCGAATCGAAAAAAATCCTCCGATAACCGTTTATGACACTTCTGGTCCTTTCACCGACCCGAATATCGAAATCGACATCCGAAAAGGATTGCCTCGCATTCGGGAGCAATGGATTTTAGACCGAAATGACGTCGAAGTATTAACCGAAATCTCTTCGGAATATGGCAAAAAACGTCTGAATGACGATAACCTAAACGAATTGCGTTTTGAATATTTGCACCAACCCATGCGTGCCAAAAAAGGAGCGAATGTTTCGCAATTGTATTATGCCAAACAAGGAATCATAACCCCCGAAATGGAATATATCGCCATTCGGGAAAACCAACGCTTGGAATTAATCAGCCAACAAACCCAAGCCATGCAATGCCAACATGCAGGACATAGTTTTGGAGCAAACACCCCAAAAAGCAAAATCACACCTGAATTTGTTCGTAGTGAAGTAGCTCGAGGTCGTGCCATTATCCCCAATAACATTAACCATCCCGAAAGCGAACCCATGATTGTGGGTCGTAACTTCTTGGTAAAAATTAATGCCAATATCGGAAATAGTGCGGTAACCTCAACTATCGAAGAAGAAGTTGAAAAAGCCGTTTGGGCTTGCCGCTGGGGAGCTGATACGATTATGGATTTGTCAACAGGCAAAAACATTCACGAAACCAGAGAATGGATTATTCGAAATTCTCCCGTGCCTATCGGAACGGTGCCTATTTATCAAGCTTTAGAAAAAGTAAATGGCGTTGCCGAAGATCTAACTTGGGAAGTTTTCCGAGATACGCTAATCGAACAAGCCGAGCAAGGCGTTTCTTATTTCACGATTCACGCCGGCGTTTTATTGCGTTACATTCATTTAACCGCCAATCGAGTTACCGGAATTGTTTCGCGTGGGGGTTCGATTATGGCAAAATGGTGTTTGTTTCACCACAAAGAAAATTTTCTTTATACCCATTTCGAAGAAATATGCGAAATCATGAAACAATATGATGTCGCTTTTTCATTAGGCGATGGTTTACGTCCGGGTTCTATTGCCGATGCCAATGATACGGCACAATTTGCCGAATTGGAGACGCTTGGCGAGCTAACAAAAGTAGCTTGGAAACATGACGTTCAAGTGTTTATTGAAGGTCCTGGTCACGTGCCTATGCACATGATTAAGGAAAATATGGACAAACAATTAGAACATTGTGACGAAGCTCCTTTTTATACTTTAGGACCGTTAACCACTGATATTGCTCCGGGTTACGACCATATCACTTCGGCCATTGGGGCGGCAATGATTGGTTGGTACGGCTGTGCGATGTTGTGTTATGTGACACCAAAAGAACACCTTGGATTACCCAACAAAAAGGACGTAAAAGACGGCGTTATCACGTATAAAATTTCGGCACATGCTGCCGATTTAGCCAAAGGACATCTTGGTTCTCAATACCGGGACAATGCGTTGAGCAAAGCCCGTTTCGAATTCCGTTGGGAAGATCAATTCAATTTATCATTAGATCCAGACACCGCTCGAGAATTTCACGATGAAACCTTACCAGCAGAAGGTGCAAAAGTAGCTCATTTTTGTTCGATGTGTGGTCCAAAATTCTGCTCTATGAAAATCTCTCAAGAAATCCGGGAGGTTGCCGAAGCCGAAAAAGGAATGCAAGAGAAATCAGAAGAGTTTATCGAGCAAGGAAAAGAGATTTATGTTTAGAAGTGGGAAGAGGGAAGTTTGAAGTTAGAAGTTAGAAGTGGGAAAAGGAAAATTAGAACTTTCCTCAACTTCCTGCTTCCTACTTCCTACTCCCTGCTTCCTACTCCCTGCTTCCTGCTTCTAACCTCCAACTTCACGATGATTATAATCACTAATCCAATTCAGATAGCCCATGAAATCGACATCATTCATTCTCTTTTTGAGAATGGTTTGGAGTTGCTTCATATTCGAAAACCTGATTTTTCTTCAACAGAAATGAGATTGTTTTTATCGAAAATAAATTCAGAGTATCGATCGCAATTGGTTTTGCACAGCCATCATCAATTAGCCGAAGAATTTGAAATAAATCGCATTCATTTTACAGAAAAGGCAAGAATTGAAATAGCCGAAGAATCTCTAAAAAAATGGAAGGCAAAAGGGTTTAAAAGCTCCACTTCCATTCACAAAATGGCCGATTTCGAAAAACTATCCGATGCGTTTGATTATGCCTTTTTTGGACCCGTTTTCGAAAGCATTTCAAAACCAGAATACGTTTCAGGAATTGACTTTAAAAAAGAATTAAACCTAAGAAAGAATAACAAAACGGCATTAATTGCACTTGGGGGAATTACATCCGCCACCATCAAAACGGCATTGGAATATGGCTTTGATGATGTAGCTCTTTTGGGCACGATTTGGAACAGTGAAAATCCAATAGAAAATTTTAAAAAATGCAAGAAAACAGACCTTTCGTACTAACAGTAGCCGGCTTTGATCCTTCGGGAGGCGCGGGAGTTTTGGCAGATGCGAAAACATTCGAGCAACATCGCGTGTATGGTTTTGCCATCAACACCGGCAATACCATTCAAACCGAAAAGGAGTTCTTCGAAATGCAATGGACCGATTTGGCTTTTGTTTTAAAATCATTGGACAAATTATTCGAAAATTATCCAATAAAAGCAGTAAAAATAGGGATTGTTCCTTCATTAGATTATTTGAAACAGATTGTTTTTGCTATAAAAAGGCTTTCGCCAAAAACAAAAATTGTCTGGGATACGGTGCTGAAATCGACCACAGCATTCGACTTTTTAAACATCGAAAACCAAGCTGTTTTAAAAGAAATTTTAGAAAAAACCGATTTGATAACGCCCAATTATAACGAAATACGAAAATTATTTTCCGATTTTGACACTCTTTCCAACACTCTCCATTTGGGAAGTGAGGGGATTTTACTAAAAGGCGGACACCAACCAGACGAAATAGGTGTTGATTATTTATACCTAGGAAATGAGATTTTCAAGCTTTTGCCAAAAAGCACTTTGGTTTTCGAAAAACACGGCTCAGGTTGTGTATTATCCTCTGCCATTACAGCCAATCTAGCTTTGGGACAAAACCTAAAAACAGCTTGCATCAATGCCAAAAATTATATAGAAACCTACTTGCAATCTAACCCAACCCCATTAGGATACCATCATGTATAACAAATTACAATACATTTCGCAAGGAAATACAGCCGAAGAGCAATTGCTAAACATCCGAAAAGCATTAGAAAGTGGCTGCCAATGGATCCAATTGCGTTTCAAAACCCAAAACGTTTCGGAACTTTTTAGTTTAGCCGAATCTACAAAATTAGTTTGCGCTATTTTTAAAGCCGTCTTTATCATCAATGACAACGTTCCCTTAGCAAAGCAAATAGAGGCTGATGGCGTTCATTTAGGATTAAGCGATATGAAAATCAAAGATGCCAGAGCTATTTTAAGCAATACAAAAATCATTGGAGGCACCGCCAATACTTTTGAAGACATTCAAAACCA
>CAILTC010000580.1 GCA_903837025.1 uncultured Bacteroidota bacterium
ATAAATGCAAATGAAGCATACTTTCATTTGTTTCAGCACGGTCTATAAATAACTAAAAAACAAATTAATTATGAATGTATTAAAACGTTGCGTTTATGGAATTTCAATATTGAGTTTAGCCCTTGTCAATTTACAATGTAAAGGCAAACAAAAAGAGGAGAAGCAAGCAAACAGTACTCAAAAAACAGATAGCGTGACTATAGAAAAAAAAGAATTCGGAACGACTCCTGCGGGTCAAAAAGCGGCTATTTATACCCTGAAAAATCAAAAGGGAATGGAAGTAAATATCATGACTTATGGTGGAATTATCACTTCTCTAAAAGTACCTAACAAAGCCGGTGTTTCTGAAGATGTTGTAATCGGATTTAACAATCTAGAACAATATACCAAAGCGAATCCTTATTTTGGAGCACTAATTGGTAGATATGGTAACCGAATTGCAAAAGGTAAATTCACATTAGACGGAAAAGAATATTCATTGGCAATCAACAATACTCCAAATGCATTGCACGGCGGACCAGAAGGTTTTCATAGAGTAATTTGGACTGCTGAAGAAGCGCAAGGTGGAGATGTAGCTAGATTAAAATTGAAGTATTTGAGCAAAGATATGGAAGAAGGTTACCCAGGAAACTTGACTGTTTTTGTAACTTACACACTGAAAAATGATAATTCATTAGACGTACTTTACGAAGCAACAACCGATAAGAAAACGGTACTAAACTTAACACAACATTCTTATTTTAACTTGTCAGCTGATTTTACAAAACCAATTTTAGACCATCAAATTACAATTGATTCTGATAAATTAGTTCCTGTTGCAGCAACACTTATTCCAACAGGTAAATTAACAGATGTGACTAATACTCCTTTCGATTTTAGAAAACCTAAAACTGTTGGAAAAGAAATCGAAGCCAAAGATGAACAATTGAAAAACGGATTGGGTTATGACCATTGTTGGGTTTTGAATAACCAAGACAAAGGCAATCGCTTTGCTGCATCTGCTTACGAACCAACAAGCGGAAGATTACTTGAGGTATATACGGACCAACCTGGAATTCAATTTTATTCAGGAAACTTCTTAGATGGAACTTTGCCGATGAGAAAAGGTGGAACTTATGCTCACCGAACTGGTTTTTGTCTTGAAACACAACATTATCCAGATTCACCAAATCAAAAAGACTTTCCTTCTACAGTTTTGAATCCTGGAGAGCATTACAAAACAAAAACAACGTTTAAATTCTCTGTAAAATAATACAACGAACACTAAACACCTTCGAGGTAGTCTAGTCACTGAATGATTTAAAATGGGTTTGGTTTTTTAAATTAATTTAGTAGTTCGTAACCCTGAAAGTTAATTCTTTCAGGGTTTTTTATTGAATAAAAGACAAGCAGATGACACAAATTTATAAAGAATTTCATAGAATAGAAAAGTAATGTTTTCGAATTCATCAGAAGTTTAATTCTTATTTAAAATAAAAATATCAAAGATTTACGAAGAAAAAAAAATATAAATAAATCTACAATATTAGTCGTTAGAACGAAAATCTTTTCTGTGCCTATTCTTAAATAATCTAACAAAATTACATCAAACTAATTCTCAATAATTACTATATGATAAACATTTAACTTGTTTTGTATACTCTCGTTTATGGTCACAGTTTGCTAAAACACACTATAAAAACCAAGATATTTGCTAATTATCCAGACCTTTAGAAAACAAAAAATCCACCTATTCCCATATAAATATGTTATGGAAACAGGAGGAATTTGAGTTATAAACTTCTCTTTAGTGTTTTAAATTTTGATTACAAAACCTCCATAAGGTTGCATTTTAACTTTCAGTTTATTTCCTTTTGAAACATTTGCTTGAGTAAAACCTTTCTCGTTTTCATCAATGACAAAACCTGTTTTATTGGTTACAAATGACAAATCAATTTCAACATTTTTG
>CAILTC010000581.1 GCA_903837025.1 uncultured Bacteroidota bacterium
CCTCTAGGGCCAACCATTACGTTTAATGAATTTCCTTCATCTGAACCAGAACCCCAGTTACCCCAACACGCATTGGATGTGCTTGTATGACTCTTTTCAAGAATAGATTCTGAGTTAAATTTATTTGAAACAACCCATAAATCATTATAATTAGCTAACAACTTGTAACCTAATGGGCTTGTTGCTCCCGGAGTTCCATTTACAAGAGCCAATTGGGCTGCTGCCAAAGCACCTTTTCCTTCAGTAAGATACACTTTTCCTAAAGTGGCTAATGCAGCTCCTTTGGTAAAACGTCCCGCCTCTGTTGCAATATTTATACTAGCTGGTAATACAGCGATTGCTTCGGTAAGGTCTTTTTCTATTTGAGCATAAACTGCTGCAGGATCTGCTTGTGGTACACTTAAAAATTGACTTGAAGTTAATGGCACCGTAATTAGCTGAATATTTTTAAACATTCTAAACAAGTTAAAATAATAGTAAGCACGCAAAGCTTTTGTTTCGGCTGTATATCTTGCTATTAAATTAGCATCCATTGGTACACTTGGTAATTTTGTAAGCAAATAATTAGCTCTAAAAATCCCTTGGTAATAATCAGACCAATAGCTTTCGGGAATTGTAACTCCCGTTTGTGTAAAAGTTGAAGCTGCTTGAATTCCTACACCATCTGTAGAACCACCACCACCTGCATAATGATCATCTGAAACAGCATTCAAAATAGAAATTGTGTTTTCAAATCCTCCTGAGCTTTTACGCATTACATCATATACCGCAACCAATCCTGAATAGGCTTCTGCTTGATTGGTATAATAGGCGCTTTCTAGATTAGTACCTGAGGGTTTCACTTCTAAAAAATTATCAGAACAAGATACCGTTACGGCTATTATTGCTAAAGCAATAAATAAATACTTTATTTTTATTGTTTTCATAATACTTTATTTTTTATTAAAACTGTAGATTAGCTCCGAACATAACTGTGCGGGCTTGAGGATAATATCCTTTATCAATTCCCATTACATTACCTCCAATTTCAGGATCATATCCTGTATATTTAGTAAGTGTGAAAAGATTTTGACCAGTTATGAAAACTTTTATTTTTGAAGCTCCAATTTTACTAATTATATCACTTGGTAATGAATACCCTAATGTCACCACTTTGATACGTAAATAATCTCCATTTTCTAAATAAAAGTTAGAAGGATTAGTGAAGTTTCCATTGGTATCATTTGTGGTAAGTCTAGGAAAAGAATTCGAAGTTCCCTCTCCGTTCCAACGCCCCAAAGCATCTGTTTGATAATTGGCAGTACCAATATCTAAACGACGTAAACCTTGAAAAATCTTGTTTCCTGCAGCACCTTGAGTAAATACCATCAATTCGAATCCTTTGTATTCAAGATTTAACGTTAAACCAAAAGTGTATTTTGGAAGCGGACTTCCTAAATATTTTTCATCTGCTGCTGTAATAGCACCATCACCGTTGGTATCCACCCAACGAAAATCTCCAGGTCTTGCATTGGGTTGAATTAAACCTCCTGAAGCATTTTTATAGGCATTGATTTCTGCCATATTTTGAAAAATTCCAGCAGTTTGATAGCCATAAAATGTATTATAAGCTTGACCAACTTCGGTTCTGGTGACAGCCCCCATAGATTGGAATGCAGCGTCTCCTGGAATAAATGTTTTACCTTCACCTAAATTAGTTACATTATTTTTCAAATAGGCCACATTACCATTAGCAGAGAAATTGAAGTTTCCAAACTTTTTATGGTATCCTAATTCAACCTCAAGTCCCTTGTTTTCCATGTCAGCAACATTTCCTAACGGACTTCCAGTTGAACCTACATAACCTGGCAAAGAAACATATTGTAATATTCCTGTTGTTTTTTTATTGTAAACCTCAACAGTCAAATTTAGGGAGTTAAATAATTTTGCATCAAAACCAATATTAGTTTGAGCCGTTTGTTCCCATTTCAAATCTGGGTTAGAAGGAGCGTTTGGACTGTTTCCTATGGTAACATTACCAGAGTTTCCAATTGTGTAATTTCTACCGCCACCAATTGTAGATACATAGCCAAAATCTGGAATAGCATCATTCCCTGTAACACCATAACCACCTCTTAATTTCAAAGAAGTAACTACATTGTTTTCTTTCCAAAAATTTTCTTTCGAAATTACCCATCCAGCTGAGAAAGAAGGGAAAGTTCCGTATTTATTATTTGAACCAAAACGAGAAGAACCGTCACGACGAATTACTCCTGTAAACAAATATTTCTCATTGTAATTGTAATTCAATCTTGAAAACAAAGAGGATAATACATGTTGATTTCCATTATAGCCACTTGCTGTAATTTGATTCGCTGGAAGACTAAAATTAAAAGAGGCATCTCTATAAGAGGAAACCGGCAAATTAAAATAAGTTGTATATGTACCGCTTGTAATATTATCTACATAAGCTCCCTGACCCACTAATAAAGTAACATCGTGTCCTTTAAAAGTTTTATTATACGAAGCTGTATTTTCAACATTCCAACCAAAAGTTTGATTCGTAGATCGACTTAAATTATTTTGAGTAGCCAGAACTGAAGCATTCAAATAATACTGAGGCGTAAAACCTTCAGAACCCCAATAAGCTAATTTACCACCAATAGATGTTTTAAATTTCAATCCTTTAATAGGTGCAATTTCAACAAATGCATTTCCAACGAAATCATCAGACCAGTTAGTTGCTCCTAATCTTGTTTGAACATAAGCCAATGGATTTGTCATTTCTTGACCTACAATACTTGAAATTCCGTAAGGGTTTCCGTTTGGATCTTTAATTACACCCGCTAAAGTATAGGGAGATTGGTTAGCTACAACAGGATCAGTAACAATAATTGGAGTAATTGGATCTAAATTGATTGCAGAACTTAAAGGCCCTCCAAATTCACTATTTGTATTTCCAATTCCAATACTATTTTGATGTGTATATCCTAATGTTTGCCCAACTGTGAAAACCTTAGAGATTTTATGAGTCGAATTCAAACGAATATTCTTCTTATTGTAATTTGAAATAGCAGAAGTTACAATTCCTTGTTGATCTTGAAGGCCAAATGAAAGATAAAAAGTTGAAACTTCATTCCCTCCACTCAAACTAAGTTCGTGAGAAACCTGTTGTGCATTATTATTAAATATTGCTTTTTGCCAATCTGTTCCAACTCCCAAAGCACCTAAGTTAGAAAACAAAACTGGACCACCTCCAGCAACAGATCTTTCATTCATTAAGGCTCCATATTGGGTAGCATTTAATAAATTCAAAGTTTTAGAAGGACTAGAAGTACCGCTATAACCTGTATAATTAACAGTAATTTTTCCAGATTTTCCTTTTTTAGTAGTTACCAAAATAACCCCAGAAGCTGCACGAGAACCATAAATCGCTAGCGAAGCAGCATCTTTCAAAACCTCCATAGATTCTATGTCGCTTTGATTCAAATAACCAATTCCACCAGAATCTACCACAACACCATCAACCACCCATAGCGGATTATTTCCTCCATAAGTATCGAAAGTAGTGATACCCCTAACTCGAATAGTTGCCGTAGAACCAGGTTGTCCTGCATTTGAGGCAACCGTAACACCAGCAACTCTTCCTTGCAAGGCTTCTTCAACGCGCCCATTAGGAATGTTTTCAAGATCTTTTGCTTTGATACTTGAAATAGCGCCAGTAACAACACTTTTCTTTTGAGTACCATAACCTACAACAACCACCTCTTGCAAAGATTGTGATTCTGAACTAAGTTTTACCTCAATTCGAGTTCGCCCTTTTATAGCTTGTTCTACTTTGGTGTAGCCAACAAAGCTAAATACTAAAGTACCGTTTGAGGCGGCCTTTAACTGATAATTCCCATCAATGTCCGAAGCCGCAGCTTTAGTCGTTCCTTTAATTAAAATGGAAGCTCCCGGAATGGGAAGTCCGTTTTCGTCTACTACTTTTCCGTTAATAGTTAGGTCTTGTGCCTGCCCATAAACTGAGAATAGTGTAGCTAAAAAACAAAAAATAAGTAATTTGGTAAATTTCATATTTCTAAAATTTTGGTTAATTAATTAGTAATTCGATACAATAATATTGATATATTTTAATAATTCGCTTAATAAAACTATTACAAAAACACATCAAACAGCATTTTAATACTAAACAAAAACACATCATTTTATAAATAATACATTATTAATCAATACATTGAAAATTATTTTAACACAATAAAGAAATAGAAAAATAAAAAATAAACACTACATTTATAAAAAATAGCAATTTTCCCAATTATTATTGATTTTAAACTAATTACAGCCCCAAAATTAGATGCAATCAAAAAAAAATTTCCACTATTAAATTCCCAATAATGAAAAAATTCTCTCTGTCTAAAAAGCTACATTTCCTATCAATACTTTTTTTTACACTAACAAATATTATGTATTGTCAGGTAAAAAGTATCGGTCTTCCTGAGATTAGAAATTACAAAAGAAATGATTATAAAGGCGGAACTCAAAACTGGAACATCGATCAAGATAAAAATGGTACTATTTGTTTTGCCAATAACAATGGTCTTTTCCAATTTGATGGAGCCTTTTGGTACAAATACACCTTACCCAATCATTCCGGAATTAGATCTATAAAAATTGATGCTACCGGAAAAATATATGTTGGGAATTATAATGAATTCGGCTATTTCAAATCGGATTCAAAAGGAAGACTTGTTTACTTTTCATTATCCAAATTCTTAAACAAGAACATTGTCAATACAATAGACATGGTTTGGAAAATTCATCTTTACAAAGACGAAGTGATTTTTCAATCATTTGCCATGGCCTATGTATGGAAAAACAACAAAATCAGCTTACTTAAACCAAAATCAAGATTCCAATTTTCATTTGAAGCAAACAACAAACTCTATTTTCAAGATATTGCAGCAGGCTTAATGGAATATAGAAATGGAAAACTAATTGCCCTTGAAGGCACAACAACGCTAAACAACACCGAAGTATGGGGAATATTCCCAATGCCAGAAGACAAGTTACTTATTGCAACCATTGACAAGGGACTGTTTTTATATACTAACAAAACGATAACTTCTTGGAACACCGAAGCCAATACTTTTATCAAAAACAACAGCTGCTTAGGGGGAGTAGCTATAAAAGACAATTACATCGCACTCAACACAGTATTGAATGGCATTGTAATATGTAATAAAGCTGGAAAAATAATTCAGCATATTAACCGAAAAAAAGGACTTCAAAACAATACCGTACTTACATCATTTATTGACAACAAAAACAATCTATGGCTTGGACTTGATAACGGAATTACATTTATCAATGAAAATTCAGCTTTCTCCTATTTTGGTTATAGTTATGATATTAGCACGGTTTATGCTTCGATTATTTATAAAGAAAATTTATATGTAGCCACAAACCAAGGTGTGTTTTATCATTCGCGCAACAAACCATTTAATGACGATACATTTGCTCTGGTAGAAGGAACTACTGGTCAGGCATGGAATATTCAGATTATAGATGGTCATTTAATTTGTGCTCATAATAGAGGAGCATTACTGATAGAAGGCGGCAAATCTATCAAGACATTAGACAATAGTGGGTATTGGAATTTTAAGAAAATCCCCAATCACCCCAATTTAATGATTGGCTCTAATTACAGTGGTTTTTCATTATTTGAAAAAAAATCAAATAACTGGCAATTCATAAAACAGATCGAAGGTTTCAATAAATCATCTGGAAATTTTGAAGTTGACAATGAAAATATATGGGCAAAAAAAGACGAACTGCTATACCAAATGTCACTTTCAGACGACTTTAAAACATTTAAATCGATTAAGACTTACAAGAACTTACCGAAAACCACCCAACCAATAGGCAGCATACAAAGCATAAAAGGCACTGTATATTTTCAAACCAACAACCACTTCTATAAATATTCACAAACAGAGAATTTATTTTACGAAGACATATCCATGAGCCAACTATTTCGAAACATTCCTAAAGTCAATACCATTTCCGAAGATAATGTTGGTAATATTTGGTATGTTTTCAATAAATCTTTAGGCGTCTTGATGAAAAATTCAAATGGCACTTATCAAAACAAAATTGCTCCATTTTCGAATTTAACAGAGAATTTAGTTTATAACAATTTATCTGTCAATACTTTCGATCCTGAAAATACATTCATTGGTCTCACCGATGGATTAGCCCATTATGATTCAAAATTAATCAAGAACTTCATTGCAAAACCTAAAACATTTATTCGAAGTTTTTCAAACTTAAGCGATACTTTAATTTATGGAAATGAACAAAAAATAATAGCAAAATACAAAATCCCTTTTAAGTCGAATTATGTAAAATTTACTTATTCATCACCAACTTATGAAAACATAGAAAACATTAAATTCTCATATCAACTTGAAGGCTTTGAAGACAAATGGAGCGAATGGTCAAGCGTTTCTCGAAAAGAATATACTAATCTAAAAGAAGGTGACTACAGCATGAAAGTAAAAACCAAAAACAGTTATGGTATTGAGTCTGATCCAGCAATTGTTTCTTTTACAATCACACCCCCTTGGTACAGAAGCATTCTTGCCTATCTTTTCTATTTAATAACAATCATTATCACATTCGTTTATATAAGAAGAGGAATCCAAAACAAAATAAGAAAGAATAAATATTACGAAACCATAGAACAAAGACGTCTTTATTTAGAAAAAGAATCAAAAATACGCCAGGAGCAATATGAATTAGAGAAAGAAATTGAAAAACTTAAAAACGACAAACTTAAAATAAAAATCCTAGTTAAGGATAAAGAACTGGTAAACAACTCCCTACAGGTTGTAAAGAAAAACAAAATTCTAAACGGAATTATTCATAAATTAAAAGACATTGACATTGAATCTTTTGATGATTCAGCCAAATTTCAATTTAGCAAATTAAACAAAAGCATTGTAAAAGAAGTAAATGCTGATCATAGCTGGAAAGATTTAGAAAAACACATCAAGAATGTCCATTTTGATTTTCTAAAAAGATTAAAAGAAAAATTCCCTACAATTTCTCCTCGTGAATTAGATTTATCAACTTATTTATTGATGAACATGTCAACAAAGGAAATAGCAGAAATAATGAATATCTCAAATGGCGGTGTAGAATTAGCACGCTATCGATTACGAAAAAAACTAGATCTGACCAAGAAAGAAAACCTAATCGGATTTTTAATGAG
>CAILTC010000582.1 GCA_903837025.1 uncultured Bacteroidota bacterium
AGTTTGGCATCAACGTCAAAGATACCTCCTCAACGCACCAAGGCGCTCTACAATACCTTTTATTTGTTCGGTAGTTGTCATAAATTTATAGTAATTTTGTGCTGTTTTTAGGAGCTATTTCCCGCTATCTGTTGCAATCTTTTCTTTTTTTGGCAGCAAAAAAAGAAAAGGATTTCCACTACTATCGGGGCTAGGCAATCCGTAAATCCAGCAATTAAAATGCGAAAATAAACTATCTAAAGAATATATGGAAATTAATTTAGTAAGCGATACCGTTACCAAGCCTTCACAAGAAATGTTGCGTGCCATGTTTCAAGCCCAAGTTGGTGATGATGTCTATAAACAAGATCCAACAGTAATAGAATTAGAATCCAAAGTTGCCGAAATGTTCGGTATGGAAGCGGGTCTGTTTTTTCCTTCGGGAACCATGGCCAATCAAACCGCTATCAAATTACACACTCAACCTGGCGAACAATTAATCGCCGATAAATGGGCGCATGTGTATAATTATGAAGGCGGAGGAGCCTCTTTTAATAGTGGGGTTTCTTGCTGTTTAATAAACGGACATCGAGGCATGATTACTGCCGAACAAGTTGCCGGATCTATCAATGATCCAGAGTTTTACCACGCTCCACTTACAAGTTTAGTTTGTGTCGAAAATACAACTAATAAAGGCGGAGGTGCTTGTTATGATTTCGAAGAATTCAAAAAAATAAGGCAAGTTTGCGATGCCAATAAGCTAAAATTTCATTTGGATGGTGCTCGGATTTGGAATGCTTTGGTTGCCACCAATGACAATCCAAAAGAGTACGGAAAAGTATTTGATACGATTTCGGTTTGTTTGTCTAAAGGTTTGGGAGCACCAATTGGATCGGTTTTACTATCTGATAAAGCTACAATTCACCGCGCCTTGCGTATCCGAAAAATATTGGGTGGCGGAATGCGTCAAGTAGGGTATTTGGCAGCAGCCGGATTATATGCTTTAGAAAATAACATCGAAAGATTAGCCGACGATCACAGACGTGCTAAGGAATTAGGAGCCGTTTTAGAAAAACTAAATTGGGTTGCCAAAGTAGAGCCTATAGAAACGAATATCTTGATTTTCTCGGTTCAACCGCATGTAAGCGAAGCAGTTTTAATGGAAAAATTAAAACAAAAAGGAATATCGATAAGCTCGATGGGTCACGGAAAATTACGCATCGTAACACATCTTGATTATCGGGCTGTAATGCATAGTTACGTATTAGAAACGCTTTTAAAATTATGAATTATGAATTCTCGAAATTCATAATTCATAATTTATAATTCATAATTTATAATTCATAATTATTTTTTCATCTCCTCAAGCATTTCAATAATCTTATCTAATTTATCAATTTCAAGTTGATTGAGTTTTAGAGTCAAAGCTTCAATTTCAATTTTTGCGTCAATATTAGTTTGATAATCGGCTTGTGCTTGCAAACGATCTCTATCATTTTGCCTGTTTTGCGCCATCATAATAATAGGTGCAGCATAAGCAGCTTGGGTAGAGAAAACGAGGTTGAGCAAAATAAAGGGATAAACATCCCAATGCGATACATAGGCAACAAGATTTAAACCCATCCAGAGAACGACAAGTATAGTCTGAATGATGATGAATTTCCATGATCCCATTCCTTTTGCTACAGAATCGGCAAGACGGCTACCAAAGCCTAAGGTTTCAACGTGTTTTTCGTGCCAATTGAAGTGATTAGTCATATTTGATTTGTTTAGGGGTTTTTAATTTAAGTTTTCGAATCCTGTCAGGATTGATCTGGAATACTATTTAAACATTTCGTCCATTCCAGGAATCATAGGCATATCTACTTTGGCGACAGCATCCAATTCGGCTTGGTTTACTTTTGCTGCTTTTTCGATAGCTTTATTTAAGGTTACGATCAAATAATCTTCGAGTTGGTCTTTGTCTTCTAATAAAGAATCGGCAATATCAATGGATTTTATTTTGCCATTGGCAGTCAAAGTAACTTTCAAAGTCCCGTCAGTGCTTTGTTCATCAATTAAAACCGAATCCAATCGTAGTTTTGTTTCTTCTATTTTTCGTTGGGTTTCTTTCAATTTACCCATCATTCCCATTAAGTCCATTTTTGTAGTTTTAAAATTTTGAACCGTAAAAATAGTATTTTGCAAATTGATATTTAATAAAGTTTTAATAAAATATAGACCCGTTCTAAGAGGACAATACCTTATTTTTGCATTATCACTTCAAAATTGAAACTTCAAACTATGCCGAAAATTACAATTCCACCTGTCGCCAAAATAATTCCAAAAACATTAGAAAAATTTGGTAATGTAAGAACCGACAATTATTTTTGGCTAAATGACAGAGAAAACCCGGAAGTTATTGATTATTTGAAAAAGGAAAATGCCTATTACCAAAAAATGACTGCGCATACCAAAGGTTTTCAAAAGGAATTGTTCGAAGAAATGAAAGCAAGAATTAAGGAAACTGACGAATCGGTGCCGTATTTTTACAATGGTTATTTCTACATCACTCGTTTTGAAAAAGGAAAAGATTATCCAATATATTCCAGAAAAAAAGAGAGTCTTTCGGCAAAAGAAGAAATTTTATTCGATTGTAATCAATTGGCCAAAGGACATTCTTATTTTCAATTAGCGGGTTTATCGATTAGTCCAGACAATAGATTAGCTAGTTTTTCTGTAGATACCGTTGGAAGAAGAATTTATACCATTCAAATTAAAGACTTAGAAACAGGCAAAATTCTTTCGGATACCATCGAAAAAGTGAGCGGAAGTACTGTTTGGGCCAATGATAACAAGACTATTTTTTATTCGAGCCAAGACGAAGTTACGTTGCGTTCGGATAAAATTTTTAAACATAAATTAGGAGCTATTCAAGCCGATGATATTTTGGTTTATTTTGAAAAAGATGAAACTTTTAGCGTTGATGTTGCCAAATCTAAATCAAGAAAATATCTGGCTATTGAATCCGAAAGTACCTTGACCACCGAATATAGAATATTAGAAGCAGATAATCCAGATGGGAAATTTAGGGTTTTTCAGAAACGGGTTCGTGGTTTAGAATACAGCATCAATCATTATGGTGATAGTTTTTATATTTTGACCAATAAGGATGAAGCTACGAATTTTAAGTTGATGAAAACCTTAGAAACAGCAACTTCCCGAGAAAACTGGACGGAAGTTATTCCGCATCGTGACGATGTTTTGTTAGAAGATATTGAGATTTTTAAAGATTTTTTAGTAGTAGAAGAGCGTTTTAATGGCTTGAATAAAATCAGGATTATGCCTTGGAGTGGGGAAGGGGAATATTATTTGCCTTTCGAAAGTGAAACCTATACGGCCTATTCGACAACCAACGTTGATTTTGACACAGATATTCTGCGATACGCCTATCAATCGATGGCGACACCTTCTTCGTTGATTGATTTTAATATGAAAACCAAAACTAAGGAAATCAAAAAAGAGCAAGAAGTCCTGGGCGGGAAATTCGATAAAAATAATTATACCGAAGAACGTGTTTGGGCAACAGCAAAGGATGGAACACAAATTCCTATTTCGATGGTCTATAGAAAAGGTTTGAAAAAAGACGGAAACAATCCTTTTTTATTATATGCTTACGGTTCTTATGGACATTCAATGGACGCTACATTTTCTTCGACTCGATTGTCATTGCTTGATAGAGGCTTTGTTTTTGCAATAGCGCATATTCGTGGCGGTGAAGATTTGGGAAGACAATGGTATGAAGACGGTAAATTGTTGAAAAAGAAAAATACATTTACAGATTTTATCGATTGTTCTCAATTTGTAATCGAACAAAAATACACTTCATCCCAACATTTATATGCCGAAGGCGGTTCGGCTGGCGGATTATTGATGGGGGTAATTATAAATTTAGCTCCGCAATTATATAACGGAATAATAGCTCAGGTACCATTTGTAGACGTAATTACAACAATGCTTGACGATACGATTCCGCTAACAACTGGTGAATATGACGAATGGGGAAATCCAAATGTTAAAAAATATTTCAATTATATGTCCTCCTATTCGCCTTATGATAATGTCAAAAAACAAAATTATCCTAATATGTATGTGTCAACTGGGCTGCATGATTCACAGGTACAATACTGGGAACCAGCTAAGTGGATTGCAAAATTGAGAAGCGTAAAAACAGGTAATTCTGTTTTATTTCTTGATACAAATATGGATGCAGGTCATGGAGGAGCTTCGGGAAGGTTTGAAGCAATTAAAGAATTGGCC
>CAILTC010000583.1 GCA_903837025.1 uncultured Bacteroidota bacterium
ACACAATTAAAATTTTTATTACCTATTTTAATTTTTGGTTTAACAAGCATTATTTCAAATGCTCAAACCATTAAAGGTAAAGTTACGGATATTAATACTGGAGAATCTTTAATAGGTGCTGCGGTTAGACTTGAGGGCACAAAATATGTTGCTTATGTAAAGCTTGATGGTACTTTTAGTTTTGCTAAAGTTGCTCCAAGTACATATAATGTCATTATTACCTATAAAGGTTACAACAAAGAAACTAGCAAAACGCCAATAACTATTGCTAATGGCCAAACCAAAGAAATTGATTTCACCATGCTACCAGAATCTACCGAATTAAAAACGGTTACGATCAACTCTGGAATTGGAAAAGGGGAAAAAGGAGCCAGACAATTAGAAAAAATTTCTAATACATTACTCAATGTACTTTCTGCAAAAGAAATCCAGCTCATGCCCGATATTACTGTTGCCAATTCATTGCAAAGAGTAAGTGGTGTAACGGTTGAAAAAAATAGTTCTGGTGAAGCTCGTTATCCAATCATTAGAGGAATGGATAAAAGATACATCAACACTTTGGTAAATGGAGTGAAAATTCCAAGTCCTGATAATCAAAGTCGTTTTATTCCTTTAGATTTATTTCCAAGCGAATTATTAGAAAGATTAGAAGTAAGCAAAAGTCTTACCCCGAGTATGGAAGGTGATGCAATAGGTGGAACCATCAATCTGGTGATGAAAGATGCACCTGAACATCAATTATTTAATGCCAATTATTCAGGAGGTTATAATACTATATTTGGAAATCAAGATTTCTTAGGTTATGATAAAAACTCAATGAATAATCAATCTCCTGCAGAAATAAACGGACCAACTTATGTAGCGAAAGACACCGATTTTTCGACAAATAATTTAAAATACAGCAAAAATCCATTGCCAATGAATTCAACTCTTGGTTTTACTTACGGGGATCGTTTTGGAAAAAACAAAAAATTTGGTATAATCGTTTCCGGTAGTTATCAAAATCAATACAAAGGAACAAATTCATCTGTTTTTTCGACAAGTGCCTCACCAAACTTAGATAATAAACCAGCTTTCGAAACTTTAATGGCACGTCAATATTCATTAAATAGTCAACGTTTGGGAGTAACCACTAAAATGGATTATAAATTGAATGATAAAAACAAGATCTCTTTGTTTTCTACTTATGTGAAATTGGATGATTACCAAGTTCGAAAATCTACGGATAGTACAGCTGCGATTAATCAATTATTATCGTATTCTAGCCGATCAACTATGCAAAAACAATCTATTTATAACACAACTTTGCAAGGAGTTCACAAAGTTACACCTACTTTCAAAGTAGATTGGTCAGCCGTTTATAGCATTGCCAAAAGTGCCATTCCAGATCAAACTTCGTATAGCCATGGTGGTTTAACAATCAATGTTAATCCTACAACGGGTGGAGTACAATTAACTGGTGTAGATATTTTGAGTACCATGAGTAAAAGTTGGACACGCAATAGCGATAAAGATTTATCGGGTTATTTGAATTTGACTAAAAGCATGGTTCTTTTTGGTGATGAATTCGAACTAAAAGCAGGTGGATTGTATCGAAATAAAAACAGAGATAACTTTTACAACTCTTATTCTCTAAACCCATTATTGACAAACGCGGGTACTCCTCAAGTTTTTACTACAATTGACAATGCTGTATTTACTTTGAAAGGATTAGCAGCTACACCACAATTAAATGGAAATAATTATACGTTTACCGAAAACGTATTAGATGGTTATGTTGAAGGAAAATTACAATTATCAAAAAAATTAGAAGTTTTAGGTGGTGTTCGATTAGAAAACACAAAACAAAATTACAATACTCAATTACCACTAACGACTCCCGATAAATACGGAACTATTTCTTACACCGATGTATTGCCAAGTGTACAATTCAAATTTCAGTTAAATACAGAACAAGCTTTCCGTCTTTCGTATTATAAAGCCAATGCAAGACCTCAATTTGCAGAACTTATTCCTGAAGGACCCGATAATTTTGATTTGTTCAAACAAATTGGAAATCCAGAAGGATTAAAACATACTACGGCTGATAATTATGACCTTAGATATGAGTTTTTCCCTGGAAATGCCAACCAAATTTTATTAGGAACATTTTACAAAAGCATCCAAGATCCTATCGAGCTTTCAGTAGTTAGAGTGGGTTACAATTCTCAGTTCTTTCAACCTATAAACATAGGAACAGCTAAAAACTATGGTTTAGAAGCTGTAGTAACTAGATATGTTGGTTCTTTTGGAGTGTCAGCTAATTATACCTACACGCATTCAAGAGTGACAAACGACAATATGTTGTACAAATATTATGATCCAATTTTAAGATCTACTGAAAAAACAGTTTCAGAAACTAGACCCTTACAAGGACAAGCAGATCACATTGGTAACCTTTCGTTATTGTATAAAAATCCAAAAATTGGTTTAGATGTACAAATAGCAGGTGTTTATACAGGAGAAAGATTATCACTATTAAATCCTTACGCAGGACTACACCAATGGATTCAACCTACAACTCAGTTAGATCTTTCTTTTGAAAAAAGAATTGCAAACAAAATTACTTTTTACGGAAAATTGAATAACATCACAAACACACCTACTGTAACAGCTATTCACCAATCGTATACCGATTATTTAACTATAAATGGTATTCGACATGTCTCAAATCAAACGGATCCGAATAATAAAATTATTGTACAAAAAGATTACTATGGGTCTTCTTTCTTGTTAGGATTTAGATACAAATTGTAAAACTTAATAAAATATAAAAATGAAAAAATATCATATAATCACTTTAAATTTACTACTAACAGCAATTGCATTTGTTAGTTGTAGTAAAACAGAAATAAAAGATTTATACCAAGTGCCAGTAGTTATTGCTGCACCAATAAGTGATGCTGCGCCATTATGTGGAGCGATAAAAGGAACGATGCTTGCGGGTAAAACCTACAACATAGGTTGTGATGTAGTCATTAATGAAAAAGACACGGTTATTGTACAAGAAGGGGTTCGAATTAATTTTACCGGAAAATTTGGAATTGGTGTAAAAGGGACATTCATTTGTTTGGGTACAAAAGAAAAACCAAATTACATTACTTTCCCTGATATTACTAAAACCGATACGTATGGAGCTAGCCCAAATACAGATCCAGCATTACAAGGTCAATGGATTGGAATTATTGGTGGCGCCACTTGTCCGCTAATGGTTATCAAATGGACGCATATCGAGTTTGGCGGGGCAGCTATGCCAGTTACTAGTCCGCTTGTTCCTATTTGGAAAAGCCCTTATCCTTTGTTTTTCCAAAACCCACACGGTGTTTTAGTTTTAGAAGATTCTTGGGTTTATGGTAGTACTGATGATCCATTTAGAATAATGGGAGGTAAAATATCTGTCATGCGAAATACCTTCGAAAAATGTGGTTACACAGGTGGAGAAGCCATGAATTCAAAAGCAGGAACTATAGGTGATTTTGCCTACAACCTTATCATAGGTATGGCAACTAATGGTCCTAAAATATCTAATAATAGTGTAATGACTGGTGTACCAAGTAGTAATGTTAGAATTTATAACAACACAATTGTAAACTGTGGTTATAGAAGAGCCGCTGCGGGTCGTGGAGGTTCTATCAACTTTGAAGAAGGTGCTGGAGGAATGGCTTACAATAATATAATTGTAAACTGCAAGTTTGGTTTAAGAGTCGTAAAAAACCCAATTGCTGATATTGCCAACTTGAAATATGGTTATAATTTCACTTATGCCGATACACAAGCAGTTGCCGATAACATTTACCCATCCTCTGGATTAAGTGTTGCAATGACCGAAGCTTCTGTTACTGATTTCCCTTTACCATCTACTTTTTTACCTGCAGGATGGCTTGCGGGACAAGCTTATACAGCTAATCCAATAATCCTTGGAGCCAATAATCCCCAATTTATTAATGGCCCATGTCCAATGCCAGCTGGTTTAAATCTTGCTGATATATCTACTGTAGGAACTTATAATTTCGCATTGAAACCAACATCACCTTGTATCGGGAAAGCGTTTACTGGTTTTGCTCCTCGTGCAGATGTTCCTGTAAGTTTGAAATATGGCGCTACCGAAATTACCCTTCCGGGAAGAGATTTGGGTGCATACCAAACAAATGGAACGGGTAACCAACACTAAAATAAAATCAAAAAATTTCACTGTATTCATTTACGGTGAAGTTTTTTCATAACAATAAAATGGAAAAATCACTTTTAGTTAATTCTAGATTACTACACAGAAAAATTGCTTCTGTATTATTTATCTTTTTCTTTTTCATATCAATTACAGGCGTTTTACTAGGATGGAAATCTTTATTTACCGAAACTATTTTCGAAAA
>CAILTC010000584.1 GCA_903837025.1 uncultured Bacteroidota bacterium
GCTAATTTCGATTCATATTGTAATTCGCTTTTAGAAAGTTCTTATAGAATTGATTCCGATTATTTAATTTTTGCCTATCAAATGGAAGGAAGTGTTATAACTATAAAAAATGTTTGGCTTAAGAAAATTTGGGAATTGGCTTGTCCAAGTGGAACATACCCTATTAAAGTGCAAGAAAAGAAAAGCATAATTTATAATCTTCGCCCATCAACTTGGTATTCCGACAGGACAAAATTTAAACCATTTGCATCTAAAGAAGATTTTTTAGTAGCAATAAACGAAACAAGATACCAATATCCACAAACAAGACACACGAATGGACATTGGTTAAAAAATGTTGTTAAAAATTATCAAGAACACACAGGAATCTTAATGGAAGTTAAATAATCAACCCTGTTTTCTTTGTAAACAGCGGCTAATTTTGAAGCTACAAATTCTACAACTGGTACAGCAACTGTATTTCCTAATAAATCAAAAGCATCGTATTCTTTTGTAGGAATTTCGTACCATTCAGGATAACCGAATAGACGTAAACCCTCTCTAATAGTTAATCTTCTTAATCCATTACCATCAGGAACCGCAAGTCGTGAAACATCTGTCGCTACTAAAGTAGGTGCGATATCGTTAGGGTCTAAAATTTTATTAATTTCAAAACTTAATTTTCCAGTAATTATATTATATCCCTTGGGTTTGGTTTCGTCATAAATTCTAAAGGTTTTAATTCAGCTTTCAGTTTTTTCTTTGACTAATTTTTTCGGATGTTCTAATTTTAAATATCCCTTTTTGGTTAAATCTTCTAACATAATTTTAAGATCATCTTCCGAACATTTTATGAAAGTATTAATTTGTTTCAACGTTAAAGACATTCCGTCCATCCAATCAATGCCAATCTCTTCTGCCCATTGTTTTCTCCTTCTTTCTTTGAAAAGTTTACTTAATAATAAAGATTGTTCTTCGGAAACTTCGCCTTTTAATCCAATATCCCAACTGTGAATATTATTTTTACCACCTCGTTTGTCTTTTATAGATTTCCCATATAAATCTTTTAATTTAAAATGAGATAATATTTTAGTGACAAAATCGGATTCAATGGTCTTTAAACCTTTTTGGAAAACGCTGTTTAATTTATTGAATCTTGGTTCATTTCCAGTTAAATCAGTATAATTATTTTTTGTGCCAACAATGAATATTCTTTTTCGTGATTGAGGTAGTCCAAATTCTATCGAATCTAAAACTTTCCAAGAAACCTTGTATCCCAAATCATTTTGTAAAACATTTAAAATGGTTTCTAATGTTTTGCCAATTTTATCGTTTTTATTTTCTAAATCATGTTTTACCAATCCTTCAACATTTTCCAAGATAAAACCATATGGTTTTTTATCTCTTAAAATTCTTTCTATTTCAAAAAACAATGTTCCTCGAGTGTCCGAAAAACCTTGTCGTTTTCCGCTTGCACTGAAAGGCTGACAAGGAAATCCGCCTAATAAAAAATCAAATTCAGGAATAAATTCGTTTCTAATTTGGAAAATATCGCCAGCAAAAAAATCATTTTTAAAATTATGCTTTAGTGTTTTAACTGCATATGGTTTTATCTCTGAAGTCATTACACATTCTGTTTTTATACCAATAGCATTAAAAGCATTTTCAAATCCAAGCCTAATTCCTCCAAGCCCTGCAAATAAGTCAATAAATTTTATAGTATTATTATTTTCCATGGATTGTTTTTTTATATTCAACATAAGACTCAGCAACCA
>CAILTC010000585.1 GCA_903837025.1 uncultured Bacteroidota bacterium
AATGCTTTGGTCATTTTTTTTCTAAGTCTTAATTTTTTTTCATGAGCTATTGTCAAATCGGGGTCACTATAATACTCAATTATGTCATTCTTTACGGAAGCGTTTATATTTTTGAATCTTTTCTTTTTTAGTTTTAACAAAAGCTTACGATACGAATCATCAGCAAGATTATATTTTCCAAACTCAGTCGCATTTCCTGTATCTAAATCCGTATTTTTAAGAATAATTTTTCCGTTTGATAATTTTTTTAGATACGAATTGTTGTGAATCATAACTGTATCAAAACTTTCAATAAATAATTTTTCAGCCTCTTTGCCAGGAGGATTGAAGCGAAGACTTTTTAAAGGGCCTATTTTGGGAACTATTTGCAAAATTCTAGAAAATGTCCAGGTTAGAATTTGGGGTTTCCTATGTTTTTTTCCATCCTCTTGGTAATAATTGGCTTTTATCATGCTGTATCTGAATTTTTTTGCAGCTGTGTTGAGGTCTGTTTTATTGATTGTAGATTCTTTAATTATCCAAGCATATTTTGTGGCTTCAGGAATCAGGTTTTTTATAGTCCATTTAAAAGTTTCGACTGCAACTGAAAAATCGCAAAAAACAGCTTTGATATTCAAGCCGTATGTTTTTATAAAGGCTCTTTCTAGGACAGGTGTTGAAACTTTGAAACCAATAAAATTATGGTAGGACAATGAAGCATAATTTCCTCTCACTGTTTGTAAAACATCAAAACTAAATTCCATTCGGAGATGGGAGGTACGATCTTGAGCATAAGTGACTAAATCACCAAATTTTTCTTTGTCCTTTGGATATGTTATTGGCACGGCAATATTAATTCCCATTGAATGCCCATAATTATCACTTACATAGTGAGATAGGGCACCTATGGCAAAAGCATATTCATTCACGTCATTAGCTTCTTCAAGTAAGTTATTTACAAAATCGCCACTTCGTACATAGTGAACCAGATCTGAAAATAGCTTTGAACCAAAAGGATAATAACCCATATCTTGAATTATGGCTCCTCCGTATGCATAAGCATGAGCTTCCTGTAATTGTTCCTCAGTAGAATTGGGGTATTTTAATTTAAGTAAAGGATAGATTGATTTTTCCCAGCTTGCATCAATAATGGCTTCATGGGTAAGTACAGAATAAGCAGTGCAGGACATAGGATAAAAAAGTCCAGCAGTTAGAGTTAAAAACAGATAAATTTTTAAGGAAACCGTTTTCATGGAGGTGACTTATGCTAATTTAAACACACGTATCGTTACTGTTTTCAATGGGATATTTTATTTTTTTGTGCATATCGCTTCAATAAAATTGATAAACGCAACATCAAATAAAGTTAAACACGATTGATAGGGTTTAAGTTATGTATTTTTCGAAATAATTTATATAATTCACGCCTATTCTGCGTTACCCAAACAGAGCTGTAATAAGAAGCTTTACTTATCAAAACATAATTTTCTAATTCCTAAATTTCGACATTCTCTAATTTAATTCGTAAATTTGCATTTCAATAAAATTTAAACACAATGGAAAACGGAATATACGCTAAATTCAACACCCCAAAAGGGTCAGTTTTAGTAAAATTAACACATGATTTAACTCCAGGAACCGTAGGGAATTTCGTAGCTCTTGCCGAAGGGAATATGGAAAACAAAGTAAAACCTCAAGGAGTAAAATTCTATGATGGATTGAAATTTCATAGAGTTATCCCAAATTTTATGGTTCAAGGAGGTTGTCCTCTAGGAACTGGAACTGGAGATCCAGGTTATAAGTTTGATGATGAATTTCACCCTGATTTGCGTCACGATGCGCCAGGTGTTTTGTCAATGGCAAACTCAGGTCCAGGAAGCAACGGATCTCAATTTTTTATCACGCATGTTGCTACACCTTGGTTAGATAATAAACATACTGTTTTTGGAAACGTAGTCGAAGGACAAGATGTAGTTGATGCAATTGCTCAAGGAGACGTTTTAGAATCGGTTGAAATTGTTAGAGTAGGCGAGGAAGCTCAAAAATGGAATGCAATTGAAGCTTTTGTAGGTTTAAAAGGGGCTCGTCTAAAACGTGCTGCAACTTTGAAAGCCGAATCAGAAGCAAAAATGGAAAAATTAGCTGCTGGTTTCGAAAAAACAGAAAGCGGTTTACGTTACCAATTTATTCAAAGAGGGGACGGAAAACAAGCCGAAAGCGGAAAAACAGTTGCAGTTCATTACGAAGGTTCATTAGAAAACGGAAAAGTTTTTGATTCCTCTTATCCAAGAAAAAAACCAATCGAATTTAGAT
>CAILTC010000586.1 GCA_903837025.1 uncultured Bacteroidota bacterium
CTAAATTGTAAATTTTAGTTAGCAATTTCAACTCAAAACGAATTATTTTTTATACTACAACTCATAACGTACAACTCAAAACTTTACAAGCAATGAAAGGAATAATTTTAGCTGGAGGATCGGGAACTAGATTGCATCCATTAACATTGGCGATGAGTAAACAAATGATGCCTGTTTATGACAAGCCTATGATTTATTATCCACTGTCGACTTTGATGATGGCCGGAATAAATGAAATACTAATCATTTCGACTCCTCATGATTTGCCTAATTTCAAAAAATTATTGGGCGATGGTTCAAGTATAGGATGTCAATTTAGTTATGCTGAACAAGTCGTACCAAATGGATTGGCACAAGCCTTTGTGATTGGCGAAGAATTTATCGGGAAAGATAGTGTTGCTTTGGTTTTAGGAGATAATATTTTCTTTGGAGCAAATATGGGTGAATTGTTGAAATCGAATACCAAACCAAATGGAGGAGTAGTTTTTGCTTACCATGTTTCGGATCCTGAAAGATATGGTGTGGTCGAATTTGACGAAAATTTGAAAGCCCTTTCTATCGAGGAAAAACCTTTGGAACCTAAATCTAATTATGCAGTTCCAGGATTATATTTCTATGATAATTCGGTAGTAGAAATAGCCAAAAATATAAAACCGAGTCCACGAGGGGAATACGAAATAACCGATGTTAATAAAGTGTATCTTGAACAAGGAAAATTAAAGGTCGGAATTCTTAACAGAGGTACGGCTTGGCTTGATACAGGAACTTTTAATAGTTTAATGCAAGCAGGGCAATTTGTGCAAGTTTTAGAAGAGCGTCAGGGTTTAAAAGTAGGTTGTATCGAAGAAATTGCTTGGCGCCAAGGTTTTATTACTAATGAGCAACTCGAAGCTTTGGCTCAGCCTTTGATAAAATCAGGTTATGGAGATTACTTGATCCACTTATTGAAACATAAAAGATAATATTGTTTTTTGTGTGTTTTCGACTTTTTTAAATTAATTCATTTAGTTGATTTTTAAATACAGTTTGTCTGCTTAATGAAATAATTTGAACTTGTATTAAACTAAATTAACTTATAGTTTGTATTTTTGTGATGATTTTAAGGATTACATTCTAATAAAAAAAAATAAATTTTGAAGATTGATAAAGAAATTGCTAGTGCTAATCTATTTTCGAGAAACTTCTCTTTTGAAAATTTAAAGCTCGACCTTCATAATCTAAGCTACTTGCCTAGGTGGATAATCGTAATGATTGATTCCGCAGTTTTGGCTATGTCTTTTATTATTACCTATTTTCTTTTTGGTAGCATTGGCTCTCATTATATATACCCTGCATACGATTTTGTATTTATTTCTTCTTTACTTGGGGTAAATATTTTCTTTTTTTGGCTATTTAGGACCTATTCGGGTATTATTAGACACTCCTCTTTTACGGATGCAATTAAGCTTTTCTTTTCACAAATATCAGTTTTAGTTTTCTTCCTTTTTTTAAATTTTGTTTATAATTTATTTTTTCATGAAAAGATATTTAAAAACTCAGCACTTTTTATAAATATAGTCCTTTCGTTTTGTGGTTTGTTTTTTTATCGTGTGATTGTAAAACAGGCTTTCGAAATTTATTTTTCAAAAAATAATAATAACAAATTAATACGAACGCTTATTTACGGTACTGATGCAAATGCAATATCGGTAGCCAATGCATTAAAGTTTGAAACACCAACACGATTTAAAATTGTAGGGTTTGTTGACAAGGACCATCAAAACGCATCAAAACGAATGTTGGATTTACCTATTTTAAGTCAAAAGAAAAAGTTTTTCACTTTGATGCGTTCTATAGGTGCCGAAGGGGTAATTTTTGCAGATAGAAGTTTATCAAGAGAAGACCAATTGGTAATTGTAGATCAGTGTTTAGAGTTTAATTATAGTGTGTATACAGTGCCGCAAATTTCGGATTGGGAAGATCAAAAAGAAATTTCCAAAAAAGTAAAAAACATTCAAATTGAAGATTTATTAGAAAGAAAGCCAATTGTATTAGACAATAAATCTATCAAAAAACAATTACATAATAAAACGGTATTGATAACCGGTGCAGCTGGATCAATAGGAAGTGAAATTGCAAGACAAGTATTAGGATTTTTTCCTAAAGAAATTATTATTCTAGATCAGGCCGAAACACCTTTGCATCATTTAAGTTTAGAAATGGGAAGTTTAGGATTTGATTCGAAAATATATAATGTAATTGCTGATATCAGGAACAAGGAAGCTCTGCAACGAGTTTTTAAATTACATAATCCACAAGTTGTTTTTCATGCTGCGGCGTACAAACATGTACCCATGATGGAAGAAAATCCTTCACAAGCTATTTTAAACAATATTGAAGGGACTAAAAATTTAGCTGATTTATCATGTTTATATAAAGTCAAAAACTTTGTAATGATTTCAACCGATAAGGCAGTAAATCCTAGTAATGTAATGGGGGCGAGTAAGAGAATTGCCGAAAAATACGTACAGTCTTTGCATTTGAAAAGCATGAAAGAAAATGGGCATAATGGAACAAAATTCATTACCACCCGTTTCGGAAATGTATTAGGATCTAATGGGTCTGTGGTGCCTTTATTTACAAGTCAAATAGACAAAGGAGGCCCTGTTACTATAACCCATAAGGATATTATCAGATATTTTATGACAATTCCAGAAGCTTGCCAATTAGTTCTTGAAGCTGCTACTATGGGTAATGGAGGAGAAATCTATATTTTTGATATGGGAAAACCTGTCAAAATAATAGATTTAGCCAGAAAGATGATTAAGTTAGCTGGGTTTGTTCCGGATGTGGATATCAAAATTCAAATAGTTGGCTTGCGACCAGGCGAAAAATTATATGAAGAATTACTCAATGATACTTCTAAAACCTTGCCCACTCATCATGAAAAAATCATGATTGCGCAAGACCTGCAAGAAGAATTCGAAATGCTACATTTAGATATTGACGAGCTTGTTGGTATGGCTAATTTCTTTGACAATGAGGATATTGTAGTGAAAATGAAAAAAATTGTCCCTGAGTTTAGGAGTATGAACTCCGTTTTTACCATATTAGATAAATAAAAATAATTCGTTTGTAATAATAAAAAAGTTTACCCATGAGATATTTCATTTGTAAACCTTTTTATTTAAAACAATAAAGCCAGATTGGAATCTATAAACTAAAAAATTGATTGTTGGAAATAATCTCCTTTAGAGGGGTCAAATCTTTTACTCTCACTTTTTGTTCAAATGCAGCAATATGATTGTCATGATGAACATCCGATCCTACGAAGTTATACATTCCCTTTTGAAGTAGTTTTTCAGCAACTTTAGCAATTTGATCCCCATAGTAGCCCACTACAGCTGCTAAATTTAGCTGAAACAAACAACCCGCTCTTTTTAGTTTTTGATATTCGTCAAAATTAGCATGAAAAAATATATAACGTTCTGGATGTGCCAAGACAGGTGTGTAACCCGCTACTTGTAAGTCAAATAAAATTTCATATAATTGAATTGGAGGATTGATATAGGACATTTCGACCAATACATAATTATCCTTTAGAGTCAAGAGTTTTTCCGATTTGAATAATTGTACAAAATGGTCGTCCATCATATACTCAGCCGCAGCGCGAAAAGGAACTGTGATTTGATATTTTTCAAGTTCAAGTACTGTTTCCTGTTTCAAATCTTTAATTTGCTCACCCGAATTATCCCATAGATTAAAAATAATATGTGGAGTGGTTATAAATTGTGATACTCCCAACGCTTTAAGAGATTGAATAAGTCTTAGACTATCTCCAAAAGTTTTCGCACCATCATCTATCCCAGGTAAAAGATGCGAATGGATATCAACATGATTATCAGGAATTAGATCTTTGAGTATGGTTTTTGTTCTAAATAAGTTCAGCATGCCGCGAAGATAAACATTTTGTTATTTAGTCAAAAAAAAATATCTCAAAAACCAAATTTTTATAAAATATATTAAAAAACGATTCTCTATATAAATTGAATCATAATGCGATATTTTTTATTTTTTATCAAAAAAAGACCCCCACTTATCTCTTTTAATAATTACCCCCATTAATTATTGATTATGTCTAATCTTATACCAAAAGTATATTTTCGAATTACAAACTATAATGCTATATTTGCTTGAACGCATATGGTCTCTATGTTGTTTTAAATATATAAAAGGTAATCCCCGCCTAAATTATGAACGTTCCAGAAAATTCAGATTCAGATTGGTTATTTGAAATAACTCCAAAAAATAAATTCTTCTCACTCAATCTCAAAGAGATTTGGCAATACCGAGATCTATTGGTGCTTTTTGTAAAAAGGGACGTAGTTACAGTTTACAAACAAACCGTTTTAGGGCCACTGTGGTATTTGATTCAGCCTTTATTTACTTCGATTACTTTTACGATTATTTTCAATTCGGTGGCAGGGATAAACACCGGAAGTGTTCCTCCGTTTTTGTTTAATTTAGCAGGAATCACCGTGTGGAATTACTTTACTTCTTGTCTCAATGACACCTCAGATACTTTTAAGAAAAATGCAGCTATATTCGGAAAAGTATATTTTCCAAGGATGATTATGCCATTATCGGTGGTATTATCCAATTTACTAAAATTTGGAATTCAATTCTTTATTTTTATTGCTTTTTATGGGTTTTATTATTTTCAAGGAGCTGCCATAAGCATGAATGGCTATAGTTTATTTTTTCCATTGTTGGTTGCCTTAATGGGGATTTTGGGACTGGGACTAGGAATGATTATTTCCTCTTTGGTAACTAAATATAGGGATTTTTCTTACCTAATTGGCTTTGGAGTGCAATTGCTAATGTATTTATCGGCTGTAATGTATCCCATGGCATTAATCAAGGAGAAATTACCCACTTATGGATGGCTCGTTCGTTACAACCCATTAGCCTATGTTATAGAAACCTCAAGGTATATGTTGCTTAATGTAGGGCATATTTCTATTTTGGGATTGATCTATACGATCAGTATAACGATTATTGTTTTTTTTGTAGGCTTGTTGGTCTTTAATAAAACGGAGAAAAGTTTTATTGATACGGTTTAGGATTTCAGTTTACGAATTAAAATTTATTATTAAAATGAAATTGTTAATTCATCATTATTGGATTATGCAAATAAACTATTTGAACTTTGAATAAAGAAATTATATTAAAGGCCGAAAATATCTCCAAACAATACCGTCTTGGGCAGGTAGGGACAGGAACACTTAGTCATGATTTAAACCGCTGGTGGCATCAAGTGCGAGGTAAGGAAAATCCGTATTTGAAAATTGGGGATACGAACGATCGTTCTACCAAAGGAACAAGCGATTATGTTTGGGCTTTACAAGACATTAATTTTGAGGTAGAACGTGGTGAAGTTCTTGGGATTATAGGCAAAAATGGAGCAGGTAAATCTACTTTACTCAAGATATTATCAAAGGTTACTGCACCTACAACAGGAAGCATAAAATCAAGAGGACGAATTGCTTCTTTGCTCGAAGTAGGCACAGGATTTAACCCAGAACTTACAGGTAAAGAAAATATTTACCTAAACGGAGCTATCTTAGGGATGACCAAAAAAGAAATAGCCAGCAAAATTGATGAAATTATTGATTTTTCGGGTTGTGAGCGCTATATAGATACCCCTGTAAAACGATACAGTAGCGGAATGACGGTACGATTGGCTTTTGCCGTAGCTGCATTTCTTGAACCAGAGATTTTGGTCATTGATGAGGTTCTAGCTGTGGGTGATGCCGAGTTTCAGAAAAAAGCCATTGGCAAGATGCAGGATATTTCTCGAAAAGAGGGTCGGACGGTATTGTTCGTGAGCCATAATATGGCAGCAATACAGAGTTTATGTACTAGAGCCATTTTGTTAGAAAAAGGGAATATAATAGCTTCTGGAGAAGTAGAAATGATTTTAGAAAAGTATTTACTTACTGATATTAAAGAGGAAATAAATAAAGTTACAAATGAAAATTTTGTTGTTGAAATAAAACAAAAAAAAATAATTGATTTTCAAGAAAACATTAAAATAGAGGTATTAATTGATTCTAAAATTGATTTTGATCAAGTAATATTTATTGATTTTGCGATTTTAAATAAGTTGGAAGAATTTGTAATTCATTATAGAATGAATTATGATGATCAATCTATTAAAATTAAAAGTGGAAATAATACTTTTTCATTTGAAATTGATAATCCTGGTTTGATATTAGGAGAATATTCTTTCGTATTTTATATATATGATCAATTGAAAAATGTTTTATATTGGGTTGAAAATAGTTCGCAATTTCAAACATCAAATTTGCATGGTATTTTATTGGCAAATACACATTTTAAATCCCATTTAGTACCTAAAGTAAGACTTAAAAAGAATTAGTTTGAAAATAAATATTACAACTTAGAGAAGTGTCTTTTTAACAGATCTTCAATTCAAAAATAAATAATAGCAATGAAAAAAGCAGTATATCATCTTATAAATAAACTAGGATATAGGATTGAAAAAAAAATAAGAAACAAAAGGGAGATAGCGCCTTATTTAAATAAATTTAATATTTAAGAGAATTTCGATTTATTATTTCATTCCAAAGAGTACATATTAAATCTTAATAAAAAATTTGAAGATCTAACTATAACGAATCATAAGGAAGGTTTTCTTGTTTGCTTTTTAGACCTTACTATTTATGTTGAAAGTAATGAAGAGTTTCATATAATAAATGAAATTTTTGTTAGAAATGATTATGACTTTATTTCTGGATCAAAATCTATAGTAATCGATATTGGAGCTAATATAGGGATTACCTCTCTGTTTTTTTCAAAATCTGATTATGTGGATAAGATTTATGCATTTGAACCCGTTTTGGATACTTTCGAACAAGCTCAATATAACCTTAGTTTGAATGCAGAAATTCATAAAGTAGAATGGATTAAAAACATTGGATTGAGAAAAAACAGCGCCAC
>CAILTC010000587.1 GCA_903837025.1 uncultured Bacteroidota bacterium
ACCATGAAAAAAATGGACGAATTACAACAAACCATTTCCGAAATGCCAGAGTTGTCAAAACCCGTTTCTATTGTAAATTTGGTTAAATATTCGAAACAAGCCTATTATAATGGAAACCCAGAATTTTACGAATTGCCTACTTCGCAAGAACAAGCATTTATCCTTTCGTACGCCAAAAACGCCACCAAAAACACGAAAGACAATTTGATGAAAAGTTATGTAGATTCGACAGGACAATATGCCCGAATCACGACTTTCATGAAAGACATTGGAACCGATGAAATGGCAAAAGTTGAAGGAAAATTAAAATCGAAAATCGAAAAAGTTTTTCCAAAAGACCGTTACGAAGTTAGCTTAACCGGAAAAGCATTGGTTTTTCAAAAAGGAACTTCTTACTTAATAGACAATCTTATCGAATCGCTCATTTTTGCAATTATTTTAATCGCAGGATTAATGGCGTATATGTTCCGTTCCGTAAAAATGATCTTGGTTTCAATCATCACAAACATACTTCCGCTTTGCATTACCTCAGGATTGATGGGCTATTTTGGCATTCCGCTCAAGCCTTCGACCATTTTGGTTTTCAGTATTGCTTTCGGAATATCGGTAGATAATGCCATTCAGTTCATGGCAAAATATCGCCATGATCTGATTGAAAATAACGGAAAAATCAAAAAATCTGTTTTCAGTGCATTGCATGAAACAGGTGTCAGCACCTTTTACACATCGGTGGTATTGGTTTTCGGATTTGCTATATTCACACTTTCAAGCTTTAGCGGAACGATTGCACTTGGAGGTTTAATTTCTTGTACTTTACTATTCGCCATGTTTGCAAATCTTTTGGTTTTACCAGCTTTGGTTTTAACTTTCGAAAAAAAGAAAGCGACAAAAGAAGATATTTTAGAAGCAGAAATTGTAAAATAGCTGCCTTTGCGAGGAACAAAGCAATCTAGGAGCTATTTGCTATGCCAGTTCGCTTTGCTCGTGTCCCGCTATTCTGTATATCCACGCAAAAAAGCGTGGGATGCCGCTTCTATCGGGGCTAAAAATTACAATAAATCGACTATATTTGTAATTCAATTGCATCACAATTTTAACACAATTACAATGAAACATACAAGAGTTAAAGACTTGCTAAACAGCACAACAACGCTTACAGCAATAAATGCAAAAGGTTGGGTTAGAACTTTTAGAAACAATCAATTTATTGCGCTGAACGACGGTTCGACGATTAACAATATACAATGTGTTGTCGATTTTGAAAACACCGCCGAAGAAACCTTAAAAAGAATCACAACTGGAGCCGCAATTTCGGTAACAGGAAATTTGGTAGAAAGCAAAGGCGCGGGTCAAAAATATGAAATTCAGGTTACGGAACTAGAAATTCTTGGCGACTCAGATGCAGAGAAATTCCCCATGCAACCTAAAAAACATTCCTTGGAATTCTTGCGTGAAAACGCGCATTTAAGAGTTCGAACAAATGCTTTTGGGGCAATTATGCG
>CAILTC010000588.1 GCA_903837025.1 uncultured Bacteroidota bacterium
AAATTAGAATAAAAAAACACATATTGAAATTTTATGCTATTAGTTGAATGATTTGTGCTATTTTGATAATTGGTATAGGACTATTTTTGGAAAAACAATTAAATAGTACAACATGGATAACATAGTAAAAAGACCTGATTTCAAGGCGACGTATGATAATTATATTGGAGGAAAATTTGTAGCTCCAATTGGTGGACAATATTTTGATGTTGTTTCTCCTATTGATGGAAAAGTTTTTACAAGAGCGGCACATTCAACAAAAGTTGATATTGATTTGGCCGTTGACAAAGCACACGAAGCCTTTCAAACATGGGGAAAAACATCTGCTACAGAGCGTAGTAATTTATTGAATAAAATTGCACAAGTTATTGAAGATAATCTTGAATATATTGCTACTGTTGAAACCATTGATAATGGAAAAGCTATTCGCGAAACCTTAGCGGCTGATATTCCTCTGGCGATAGACCATTTTAGATATTTTGCTGGTGTTATTCGTGCTGAAGAAAGTTCAATTGCGGAATTGGACAATCAAACGGTTTCTATCGCACTAAGCGAACCATTGGGCGTAATTGCTCAAATCATTCCGTGGAATTTTCCAATTTTAATGGCTGTTTGGAAACTAGCTCCAGCATTAGCTGCAGGAAATACGGTAGTTTTAAAACCAGCTGAAAGCACTCCAATTTCTATCTTGGTTTTGATGGAATTGATTGGTGATTTACTTCCTCCAGGAGTTGTAAATATTGTTAACGGTTTTGGCGCTGAATTGGGAAGAACTTTGGTAACCAATAAAAAAGTATCAAAAGCAGCTTTTACTGGTTCTACACCAACGGGTCGTTTGGTCATGCAATATGCCACCGAAAATATTATTCCAGTAACCTTAGAATTAGGCGGAAAATCACCTAATATTTTCATGAAATCTGTTGGTGATGCTGACGATGATTTCTTCGATAAAGCAATTGAAGGTGCGGTTTTATTTGCCTTAAATCAAGGTGAAGTTTGTACTTGTCCTTCTCGTTTATTGATTCACGAAGATATTTACGAAAAATTTATTGCTCGTGTAATTGAAAGAACAGCGGCGATAAAATTAGGAAATCCATTAGACCCAACAACGATGATGGGAGCGCAAACTTCTATGGTTCAAAAAGAAAAAATCCTTTCTTACATTAAATTAGGAAAAGAAGAAGGTGCCGAAGTATTGATTGGTGGAGAAGCAAACGAATTGGAAGGGAATCTTTCAGGCGGTTATTATATCAAACCTACACTTTTCAAAGGAAATAACAAAATGCGTATTTTTCAGGAAGAAATTTTTGGACCTGTTTTGGCAGTGACGACTTTCAAAACAACTGAAGAGGCGATTGAAATTGCAAACGATACCATGTACGGTTTAGGAGCTGGAGTTTGGACACGCGATGCACACGAAATTTATCAGGTTCCAAGAGCAATTCAGGCTGGTCGTGTTTGGGTAAATCAATACCAGTCTGAGCCTGCTGGCGCTCCGTTTGGAGGATACAAACAATCAGGAATTGGTCGTGAAAATCACAAAATGATGTTGGGGCATTACCGTCAAACAAAAAATATGTTGATTTCTTACGACAAAAAGAAATTAGGTTTCTTTTAGTAGTTGCAACAAATTCATTAATTTTAAACCTGACAGATTCAATAATTTGTCAGGTTTTATTTTAAATAAATATCCTATGACAAAGCGAATTGATACTACAGAAAAAGCAGTAGAATTAATCAAAATTTTACAAGAGAAACATGGCGATTTAATGTTTTATCAAGCGGGTGGATGTTGCGAAGGAACGCAACCACAATGTTTTGAAAAAGGCGGATTTTACCAAAGATTAGGTGATGTTTGTATTGGTACAATCGAAAATACAGAGTTTTGGGTAGATAAAGATTTATTCGAATATTGGAAACATGCTCATTTTACGTTGGATGTAATTGATGGTTTTGGGGCAGGAGGATTTTCTCTTGAAACGCCATTAAAAAAAACATTCCGAATAGAATATCGTATTTTCACACCCGAAGAGGAGCAAACCCTAGAACCTTTAATATATATCGAATAACTTAGTTTACGTGCAACAATTGGTATTGTTTCGGCGTAATTCCTTCATGCTTTTTGAACAATCGAATGAAATAATTACAATCTTCAAATCCAGACAAATAGCAAACTTCATTAATTTGAATACTTGGGTTTTTTAGCAATTTTTTAGCACATCTTATTTTTTCGTCTATAATAAATTCAATCGGACTACGTCCTAACTCTCTTTTAAAAAATCGGTAAAAAGAAGCGGTGCTCATACATGCTTTTTCACTCAAATGTTTGATAGTAAAATTCTCCTTCAAATTCAATCGAATGAACTCTATTACTGGTGTAATTGGATTTTTTGGATCAGAAAATAAACCATCATCAATCGCTTTTGAAGTCTGGGTTTGAATAATCCGAATCAATAATTCCTGTAAAGTCAAATCGGCAAGAATGTCTTTGGTGATTGAGGTGCTCATGCATTCTTTTATCAATTTGTTGATTGTCGTTGCCAATTCAACATTATTGTAGAAGAAATAATTCTGATAATTCAAATTCCAAAATTGGTTGTTCCCTTCTTTTGGATATTTTTCATTCAAGAAATGTAAAGTGTCATTAATTTTAGTTTGGTCAATCGCCAAAGCCAAACATTGTGTAGGATTTTCTAATGTAGCTTCTGGAAAATCGATTTTCATTTCGACTTTTGAAGGAATAACTACGGTTTCTCCCGGTAAATAATCAAAACTTGGATCGTCAAAAAGATGCATTACTTTCTTGCCTCTTAACATGCTTGTAACCACTAAATCATTGAATTTTAAAGGAACCAAAGTCGATGATTCGTAGGTTTCAAAAAGATTGAGTTCACAATGATTTAAAGAATAAACAGTTCTATTCTCTACTAATGTTTTTAGCGATTTTTGATGGGTTAGGGCAGGAGTATGAAGGAATGTTTTAGACGACATAAGATTATTTAATTATTAAAGATACTAATAATTTCTTTTGGTAATCAAATTGTCTTATTTTTTTAGAAATGGAATTAATCCTCCAAAATATACTTTTTGGTCATCATAAAAATCCATGTGGCTACCTTTTGGACAAAATAAATAGGTTCCGTTTTGAACTAATTTTGACATTTCTTCCATGTGTTTTGGATCCATAGTGTCATATTTAGCTCCAATGACTAAGGTTGGTATTGTAATAGTTTTTAAATCTGCTTTTCTGTCCCACAATTCTAATTTTCCGGAAATACCAAATTCACTTGGTCCTTGCATAGTCACATAAAGCGATTGATTTATTTTAGCAAAAGAACGACTCACAGGCTCTGGCCAATCTTTTGACGGAAATCGAAGGATGTGTTTTTCATAAAAATTAGGAATTAATAATTCCATATATCTCGGATTTGAAAAATCTTTAGCCGCTTCAATCTTCTTTATTTCTGCTAGAACATTCGGATTCATTTGCTTTGCTAAAACGTCATCGGCATATTTTCCGTATTCAGGACAGCTTGACATCATGTTAGAAATGATTAATCCTTTCATATTATGTTGGTATTTCAAGGCATATTCCATTGCTAAAATACCTCCCCATGAATGGCCTAACAAATAAAAATTTGAAGAATCTAAATTTAGTGCTTTCCGAACTTGCTCTACCTCTTCAACATAGCGACTTAAATCCCAAAGAGCTACATCATTTGGGTTGTCCGAATTACCACAACCTAATTGATCGTAATAAATAATTTCAATTCCTTCTGCAGGCAAGAAATTTTCAAAACACTCAAAATATTCATGTGTAGCGCCAGGACCGCCATTTAAGAGCAATAATTTAATTTTAGGATTGTTACCAATTTTCTTCGTCCAAACATTAAAAATGCCTTTTGGAGTTGTAATTGGTATGACTTTAATACCTCCATTTTGAATACTATCACCCGACTTTTTGAAATAATCATTTTGCTTTTGAGCAATAACTTCTTGGCTAGCACCAAAAAAACAAAGCATTAAAATGAATAAAACTTTGAATGTAGTTTTCATAGTAATCGATTTTAAATTATTATAAAGTTAGATTTCCAGCCAATTCCTTCAAAGAAATTTCAGATAATTTAGCTTGAAATTGGGCATTGCTATAACGCACTTTGGCATTGATATAATTCAATTGTGCCGTTCTAAATTCTAAAGTTGTTATCGTTCCGATATTGAATTTATCTAGTGTAATATTTAGATTTTGTTTCGCATTCGAAACGTTTTTCGCTTCAATTTCAATTAATTGAATGTTAGTCAAATACGTTTGATAAGCTATAGTTAACTCAGAATTCAGTAACTGGTTTTGCTGTTCAATGGCAAATGTTGAATTTTCGATTTGAATTTTGGCAATCTTTTCATTTCTGTTTTGCGAAAATCCATTGAATATATTCAAAGAAGCATTAAACCCATAATTCAATCCATGAGAAGAAGATTGTGCTACAAAGCCAAGACCGGATTGAGTTTCAGCAAAATTATATCCGGTAAGTAAATCTAAAGTTGGATAACGATTCGCCTTAACTTGTTTCAACTGCAGTTCCGAAACCTTTTTATTGATAATCTGAGCTTCGAGTTGTGGATTTTGTTTTTCGGCTAAAGAAATCAATTCTGGAAGCAGTAATTTTTCGTCAACCGAAATCATTTCAACCACTTTAAAATCAATTTTCGAATCTCTTGCCAAAATTTGGTTTAATCCCACCTTGGTGTTTGCATACAATTCTTTCTGTCTTAGAAGACTAACAAGATCCGTATTCAAATAGACTTGCGCATTCAATACTTCTAATTTTGAAGCTTTTCCAATAGTAAACCGATTTTGTGCCAATGCCAACCTTTGTTTCGAAATTACTATTGTTGTATCCAAAGCCACCAACTGCTGCTGCTGCTGCACCAAGTCGAAATAAGTCGAATTAACATTGCTTATTTTAGTTAGAATGGTTAACCTCAATTGGTTTTCGCCCAGTTTTTGCAATTCTTTTAGTTGGTCTAATTTGGCAAACATTTTAAAACCATTAAAAATGTTCCAATCAAGGCCAACTCCATAATTTAAAGTGTTGTTTTTTGCATTATAAAGCGTACTGCTTGTACCATCTTGCTTTGTCTGGTTGCTGTACAGGCTATTATTGCTATCGGTTGCAGTTGCAACAACTACAGGCAACATTCCAGCATTTCCAGGAGCTACATTTGTTTGGCTGATTTTTAAATCGTTAGCGGCTATTTTGATTTCATAATTATTTTCCAATGCAATTTTGACTGCATTTTCTATTGTTAGCACTTCTTGAGCATTCATTTTTAGGATGCAAAAGAAAAAAAGTAGTAAACTGCGGAATCTATTTTTAGTATTCATAATTTAATGTTTTTTTTGCCACGAATTATTGTTTTAATTTTTAAAAAATCGTGTAATTCGTGGCGAAAAGTTGCTATTTACTTTCTTTTTCGTATTCGTCAATATGATCAAATTCTGGATAATGTTTTCTAGCTTTAGACCACATTAAAT
>CAILTC010000589.1 GCA_903837025.1 uncultured Bacteroidota bacterium
ATTTTTAAGTTTTATAATTTTTATTGCCGGTATAACTCCTTTTAGACTGGAAATAAATCTTTTTCTAATTATATATAATTCATCCTCATTGCTTTCCATTTGTGCGAGTAATGATGCAGCCTCTTTTTCACTCATTTTATCAAAAGAGTCATCCTCCATTTTTTCTTTATAGGAGTTCATTTTTTGATGTCTCAATTCAAATTGCTTGTCATCAAAAACATTGTAAATTGGCCAAAAGCGACTTGCTTCTTCAGGTGTCAATGCTAATTCATTGGTAATAAAACCTACTTTTAAGGCCTTTATTTGATCTCTTTTTTCGCCAAATTTTTGTTGGGCAAAAGAATAAATAGATAGGAAAAGAATAATGATTACTAATAGTTTGTTCGTTTTCATTGTATTTTAGTTTAATAGGTATTGTTCTAAATTTTTGTTAGATGAAAGTTCATCTTCAATATTTTTATCTTCGATATTTAAGTTGGTACTTATTTTTTGAATGTCTTTTTCATCAAGGAGATTAACTAAATCTGCATCAGAAACCGAAGAATTATAGGCTATATAATTTTCTAGTGATGCGGTATCGATATCGCTAGAAGTAGTATGATAATTATTGTAAACAGGAATTGTCAATGCTAAAACGATAATAGCGGCAGCAGCATAAATCCAGGTTTTTGTTCTCAAAAAAATCGAAATTACCTTTGTTTCATTTTCGGGCAATTGTTGTAAAACTTTTGCCGAAAAATTTTCAAAATAATTCTCTGGAATTTTAAACCCAGATTCAATTTTAGGTTCGTTTTCTAATTTAAATGTTTTCATAATACTCATTAGACTTGTTTAGAGTCATAAGGTTTAATTGGTTGTAACAAAGGCTTCTATTTTTTTTACAGCATGATGATAGGAAGCTTTCAATGCTCCGACGGAAGTTCCTAAAATCTCCGATATTTCTTCATATTTCAATTCTTCAAAATATTTCATCTTGAATACCAATTGTTGTTTTTCGGGTAATAAAACTATTGCTTTTTGCAATTTTAGTTGAATTTCATTTCCGTCAAAATAAACATCAGCTTTCAAATTATCGATCGTTATGTTTTGCAATGTTTCTGATGAAATTCCACTTTTTTTGGACTTTTGATTCAAGAATGTCAAAGCTTCATTCGTTGCAATGCGGTACATCCAAGAAAAAAGTTTGCTTTCTCCTTTAAAATTTTTCAAGTGTTGAAATACTTTTACAAATGTATTTTGTAAAACATCATCGGTATCATCGTGGTTTAATACAATATTTCGAATATGATTATAAAGTGGTTTTTGATAGTTTTTCAAGAGCCTTTCAAACGCTTGATTTTGCGTCTTTGGGTTTAATAATTCTTGAATGAATTCCTGTTCTTCTTGCAAAGCTATTATTTATTAAGTTTAGAATGGAATTTATCAATTAGGTTTAATCACCAACAAAAATTAAAATTCAGAAGGGATTTCCTTCTCAATTTTAGAAGCTGGTTTAACTTTAGCTGGTGGAACTTTAGTTGGAGTAACTTTGTTCGGAGTAATTTCCTCCTCTACTATAATCGATGGTTTATAAAATTTAACTGGAATAACTTTTGGTCTTACAGGAATATCAATTTCGGTAATCCATTTTGAAGGATTTTTTGTTTCTGTAGTACCTAGTTTATGTATTTCAATAAAAGAAAATGTGTCGTCTGCTCTAAGATTATTTGCAGTAAAGTACTCTTTTGCTTTGGATAATGCTTTGATTATGTGTGAATAGTTTCCTGTTAGAGATGTTTTTACTGCTTGATAGGCTTCGGTTTTATTAGACGAAATACCATTTCCTGGAGTCATACTAATTGAATCTCTTATCGGAATACAAATTGATATTTTACTTAATTTATTTATCGTATCATAAGTATGATAAATGATGAAAGGCTTTCCGTTTATGGTTATATTATTTTTTTTACAATTA
>CAILTC010000590.1 GCA_903837025.1 uncultured Bacteroidota bacterium
AAACCAAGATTTTAGTGATTCCTACCAATGAAGAAATAGAAATTGCAAATCAGGTTTATGAATTGCTTTTGAATTAAGATATTATTAAGTTAAACCTCATAGGTTTTTAAAACCTATGAGGTTTAACTTAATAATAATAATTTTGGCTTAGTCAAATTAGATTTCAAACTAACTCATCATTCATAATTGTTTTAAACCATATCCTCGGGTTTTACCCAGGCGTCAAAATCTTCGGCGGTAACATAGCCCAAACGAACCGCTTCTTCCTTTAAAGTAGTGCCATTTTTGTGAGCAGTTTGAACAATTTCTGCCGATTTATAATAACCAATTTTAGTATTCAAAGCGGTAACCAACATCAAGGAATTATTGACCAATTCTTCGATACGTTTGTAATTGGGTTCGATTCCGCTGGCACAATGCTCGTCGAAAGATCGACAAGCATCGCCTAATAATTGCGCCGATTGCAAGAAGTTGGCAGCTATCAAAGGTTTAAAAACATTCAGCTCATAATGACCTTGCATGCCTCCAACAGCAATTGCCACATCATTTCCCATCACTTGAGCGCAAACCATTGTTAAAGCTTCGCATTGAGTTGGGTTTACTTTTCCGGGCATAATCGATGAACCGGGTTCGTTTTCTGGAATCCTAATTTCGCCAATTCCCGAGCGAGGTCCAGAAGCCAACATTCGAATATCATTGGCGATTTTGTTCAAAGAAACCGCTAATTGTTTCAAAGCACCGTGAGTTTCTACAATCGCATCGTGTGCTGCCAAAGCTTCGAATTTGTTCGCAGCAGTTACAAAAGGATGTCCCGTGAATTGGGCAATATATTCGGCTACTTTTACATCATAGCCTTTGGGAGCGTTTAAGCCAGTTCCCACCGCGGTTCCACCCAAAGCCACTTCGGATAAATGCGCCAAGGTGTTTTTTACGGCTTTTAAACCATAACTCAATTGTGCTGCATATCCCGAAATTTCTTGACCCAATGTCAATGGAGTGGCATCCATTAAATGCGTGCGACCTATTTTTACGACCGACATAAATTCGGCTGCTTTTGCATGGAGGGTATCTCTTAATTTTTCGACACTCGGAAGGGTATTTTCTACAACCATTTTGTAGGCCGCAATGTGCATGGCTGTTGGGAAAGTATCATTGGATGATTGTGATTTGTTGACATCGTCATTGGCTTTGATAAAAGGTTCGCCTTCGCCAATGTTGAATCCTTTTAAGACTTGCGCTCGATTGGCTATCACTTCGTTTACGTTCATATTACTTTGCGTTCCGGATCCTGTTTGCCAAATCACAAGCGGAAATTCATCTGCCCATTTCCCAGTGAGGATTTCGTCGCAAACGGCTGTAATGGCATCTCTTTTTTCGATGGGAAGCACTCCCAAATCACAATTGGCATAAGCTGCCGCTTTTTTTAAGAAAGCAAAGCCTTCAATGATTTCTTTTGGCATAGAAGCCGAAGGGCCAATTTTGAAGTTGTTCCTAGACCGTTCTGTTTGTGCGCCCCAATACTTGTCAGCGGGAACTTGCACTTCGCCCATAGTGTCTTTTTCGATTCGGTAGTTCATATTGTTTCTTTTTTTAGCCCAAATTACTTCAGTTGGCATTTATTTTCATCGGAGTTCAATGAACTTCGTTTGAAGTAGAAATCCTTTATTTTAGCCGATTTTTTTTTTTTGCCTCAAATAAAGATTGAAACGGATTACTTCGTCAATTCAGCTTTCAGCCTCGGGTACAGGAAAAAGCTTCTGAAAAATGTTTTCTAAATTTACGAATTACTATTGTTTTTAAAAAATAATAGCAAGTATTTATTGCTAAGAAAAAATATAAAACATACATTTGTGGCTACATTCAAAAATTCCGGAAAAAATGTTTGATTTCTCACAGTATTTAGGCTTTTTACT
>CAILTC010000591.1 GCA_903837025.1 uncultured Bacteroidota bacterium
CCAATAGCCGTAGCAGGACCACGATCCGAATGCTGATAAGGAATTAATTTTTGTACGATAAAATCAATAAAATCATTTTCTTGATGTACAAAATTGATTCCTAAATTGTTTTCTATTTTTTTGAATACGGGTATTTCCGCAGGATGTAATCTTTTGTAATCAAAAGTTTTTTTGTCTTTATTAGGATGAATGGTCAAAGTTTGATTTGTTTTAACATTTTTCAATGTTTGATATGTTTTGTCTGGCCAAATGACAACTAACGAATCTACTTTAGCTGTTTTTCCGTAGCCAAAGTGTAGTAATGGTTCCGAAGAAGATTGAAAACCTCTTGTGGTTTGCAATTCTTTAAATTGCATTTTACCCTTTACATAAGAGATTACTTTGGTGCCAATTCCGAAGGTATTTTTGCCTCCAAACCTTAATTTTACTTTGAGATAATTGCCCTTTTTATTGGTTTGATTGATTAAAATAGAGGCAACACTATTGAGGTTATTGGTCACTAAATCTAGATCTCCATCATTATCTAAATCGGCATAGGCGCTTCCGTTTGAAATAATCGAATCATTTTCGATCCAAACAGCCGATTTGTTTTTGAATATTAAATCTTTTGAACCTTGAAAAATATAATTAGGTACATTGCCTTTGGGCATTTTCTTCAAGGCCTCTTTATCCAATAGTTTTGTTGAACCAATTTTCTTTTTTATTTGATCGTTCGAAAAATATTTCACATAATCCAAATCATTCGGACGCTTTGGAATTCCGTTACTTACAAAAATATCTTGTTCGCCATCTTGGTCAAAATCAGCAAATAATGTGCTCCAACTCCAGTCAGTTGCCGCAACACCACTCATTAATGCTGTTTCGGTAAAGTGCTTTCCACCTTGGTTTATTTGCAACATATTTCTAGTATATTGGTAATGATAGCCCAATTTTTCGGTTCTCATTTTCAGCATTTGAACATTATCATCTCCTAGTGAAGATTTAAGGACTTTTTCACTCTCCGGAAGCATGTCTAAGGTCATAATATCCGGAAATCCATCGTGATTAACATCGGCAACGTCTATTCCCATTGAATAACGGCTAGTGTGGCCAAAATGCGATTTTAAACTTTCGGTAAATGTACCGTCGCCATTGTTCAAATAGTAATAATCATCTTCATGAAAGTCATTACAAACATAAATATCTGGGTAACCATCAAGGTTGAAATCAGAAATAGCTATTCCCAAACCGTAACCATTTGCACCTCCAAAAATTCCGGCTTGCTCGCTTATGTCTACAAAATGGCCGTTATCATTTCTAAATAGTTTATCTCCACTTTCGTAGCTTCTTTTCTTTCTAATATCGGCATTCCCAAAAGAAGCTTCCGTATGAACGGCTTCATTGAGTAAATACATGTCTAAATCGCCATCACCATCAAAATCAAAAAAGGCTGCCGATGTACTGTAATTTTGTAGGTCTAAACCATATTCGGTCGAACTTTCGGTAAATGTGTTATTTTTATTATTGATAAATAATTCATTATGACCTTCAAAACCATTTATTCCCACAACGGCACATACATAAATATCTAAATATCCATCTCCATTCACGTCTGCCATAATAGCGCTAGTTTTCCAATCACTTGTGCCTTGAACGCCTGCTTTTAATGAAATATCTTCGTATTTATTATTTCCTTTATTGAGGTATAATTTATTTTTTCCTTGGTTAGATGTGAAATAAATATCGACTAAACCATCATTATTAATATCACCTAATGCTACGCCACCACCATTATAATAGTAGAGATAATCTAAAATTGAAATATTTTTTGAGGGGTCTAATTGGTTGATAAAATTGACTCCGCTATTGTCAGGAGCTAATTTTTCGAACAGTTTATCTTCCTTTTTTGAACAATTAACAAAAAGCAATAAGAGCAGTATGATTTTATAAAAATTATTCATTTGGTTTAAATATTTTAGGGGTATTATTATTGACAACGGCTAGGATAACAATAGCGTTATTTTTATTTTTTATTTTTTGGATATGTTTCACTTCGCCTTTTAGAGTGAAACCAGATTTGTTGTATGGGGTCCAAGTGTAGGTGCCGTTTTTGTTTCCTAGCAAAACACTTCCGTAATTGGAGTCTATTCTACCAAATTGCGGTTTAAAATTATAATCGTTTCCTCCTAAGATTATATCCAAGATTCCATCTTTGTTGATGTCAAAAGTGCAAATGGCATTTACGCTAGAAAATTGTACTTCTTTTGGTAAAGCTTTCACTGTAAATTTTCCATTTCCTTGATTCATCGCGACAACACTTTCTTGAGAATTCACCGTTTTCTGTATCGAATTATGAGTTACTTCATCTGAAAATAACTCCTGAAATGATTTTTTAGAATAGTCAGCATAACTTAAATTTTTCTTTTTAATCATCGGAATTTGTTTTGCTAATTCTGATTTTAAGTGAACCGGAATGTCTTTTCCGTTTATGGTTCTTGTCGTAATTTGTTCGATGGTACCGTTAGCATCAAAATCATTGACAAACATTTTCATCGGATTAGATGGTGACGCTTTATAAATAGAATTTGTTCCACGGTTTCCAAAAATCAAGTCTTTTTTGCCATCATTATTCAAATCGACGCAGCTTACAGTATTCCAAAATCCTTTTAATTCGGTTAAGTTTGTTTTGAATTCCGTTAAACGATGTCCTGTATTTTTAAAGATTTTCGGAGCCATCCAATCGCCAACAATAATCAAATCTTTTTTGCCGTCATTGTCAATATCTTCCCACACTGCATCTGTAATCATTCCTACTTCATTCAATTTGAAGCCCTTTTTATCAATCACATTGGTGAAATTACCTTTTCCATCATTTTCTAATAATAGGTGTTTGGGATCAATTCCGTAAACTCCGGGTACACTGCGACTACCAATGAATACATCCATGTCGCCATCGCCATCAATGTCACAAGGAATAATAACAGATACATTATTGTTGGTCGTAGGGATTATAGTTTTACTTTTAGTGAAAATACCCTTGCCATTATTTAGGTATAAACGATTTTTATAATTTGCTTGATCTGCTTTTTCATTTCCTCCCGAACCTACTAATAAATCAGGATAACCATCGCCATTGGCATCAAAAAAGCTGGCGGCAGTATCTTCGTAAGAAGCATCGGTTTCCAAATCTTTTTGAGAGGTGAGGGTGTAAGTATCATTTCCATTATTCAAATAAATTTTCCCTGCTTGTCCTTTGGCTCCGCCAATAAAAATATCGTCATTTCCATCGCCATTAATATCGCCAACTGCTAAGGATGGGCCTTCATGGGAAAGCATTTTCGAAATTAAACCTTCATAATCAAAATCGATATAATCGTTTTCTTTATGTGCTAAAAAGTTGTTTTTCTTTTCGGTGAATAAAGGTTTTGGTTTATCTATTTTTTGAACATAGTTTATTTTTGCATCGGTAATATTCAAATTTATGGTGCTATTAGAAACTAGTTTTTTAATAATTTGATATTTACGATTTGGCCAAATCACTTGTAAAGAATCGATTTTTTTATTTCCAATTCCAAACGTCAAAGTATAATCTACCGAAGACTGAAAACCTCTTGAAGGAATTAGTTCTTGTCGTAATATTTCTTTGCCAGTAAATAATTTAACGACGCTTCCTACGGCAAATTTATTCTTGCCTTCGCCTTTTAGCTTCACTTTTATAAAATGATTATTCTTGTTTTTCTCCGAATTATTTCTATAAACAAAAGCTTCCATATTGACGTTATTGACTACCAAATCAAGATCGCCATCATTGTCTAAGTCGGCATAAGCAGCACCATTTGAAAAGCTTGGAGTGTCTAATCCCCATTTTTGAGATTCGTTTGTAAAGGTCAAATCTTTATTGTTATGATAGGCGTAATTAGGAATTGGTGTACTTGGCATTTTATTGATAATAGTTTCCATTTCTTCCTTTTTGCCTGTTATTGTCATTTTTTGAAGTATATCATTGGCAAAAAAGTCAATAAAATCTTGATTAGTTAAATCATGTGAAATTCCGTTGGAGACAAATATATCTTTATAACCATCATTATCCATATCAAATAGTAAGGCGCCCCAGCTCCAGTCGGTTTTGGCAACTCCTGAATAATTGGCTATTTCGGTAAATTGATTATTTCCATTATTGAGTTGCAAAGTGTTTTGCATGTATTGATAATAAAAATCAAGATTTAATTTCCGGGTGAATAAATCATAATTATCAAAACTGGTGGTTTGTTTTAAACGTTCGTCATTTTCAGGTAACATATCGGTGGTAAAAATATCAGGCAAGTCGTCATTATTAATGTCGGCCATATCTGCACCCATTGAGGATTGGCTTACGTGCGAAGCCCAACCTTGAAGTTGCTCTGTGAATGTTCCGTTTTTATTATTGATGTACAAATAATCTCTTTCATAAAAATCATTCGACACATAAATATCTGGCCATCCATCGCCGTTGACGTCACCAACTGTAACTCCTAAGCCAAAGCCAATTAGACTTCCGTAGATACCCGCTTCTTTACTAACGTCTACAAATTTACCGTTGTCGTTACGAAGTAATTTATCGCCACCACCTTTTAGAACATTGGGAACATCCCAATCTTTATCACGGAGTTCCCGCTTGTTCGAATAGTTTAAACTGCTTACAGGAATAAAACTGTTGTTGAGTATATAGCAGTCTAAATCGCCATCGCCATCATAATCAAAAAAGGAAACCTGTGTTGTTATACCAGTATCGGCAAGGTTATATTCTTCGGCTCTTTCGGTAAAAGTAAGATTGCCATTATTGATATACAATTTACTTTTTCTTGTTCCTAGTTTTGGGTTTCCGGCATTACAAACATAAATATCAAGAAGACCATCCCCGTTGATATCGACCATAACTGCACCGGTTGACCAAGATTTAGTACCTTCGACACCCGCTTTTTTAGAAATATCTTCAAATTTTAAATTACCTTTATTCAAGTATAATTTATTTTCTCCCATGTTCGAAGTAAAAAAAACATCAGGAAGACCATCGTTATTAATGTCTCCGATGGAAACACCACCACCATTATAGAAATTTCGATACTTGAAAATGTTCATTTCAGGGCCATTTTCAACTTTATTGAAAAAGTTAATTCCTGTTGAAGAACCATCTAATTTTGTAAATAAAGTATCGTTATTTTCTGAATTATTTTTGGAACAATTGGAAAAAAGAAGAGTAAAAAAGGATAATAATAGTAGTCGATTAAACATA
>CAILTC010000592.1 GCA_903837025.1 uncultured Bacteroidota bacterium
AAATTTAAGGTGGTTGTTGATGGTGTGAATTCTTCGGGTGGAATTATTATCCCTAAATTATTGGAATTAATGGGCGTTGAAGTCGTAAAATTATATTGTGAACCCAACGGACATTTTCCTCATAATCCAGAACCTTTAAAAGAACATTTGACCGATATTTCGGAATTGGTTGTCAAAGAAAAAGCGCATTTGGGCGTTGTTGTCGATCCCGATGTAGATCGTTTGGCTTTTATTTGCGAAGATGGTGAAATGTTTGGTGAAGAATATACTTTGGTGGCTTGCGCCGATTTTGTTTTGGGCAAAACTCCAGGAAATACGGTTTCGAATATGTCCTCGTCTCGTGCTTTGCGTGATGTGACCAATAGTCATAACGGAAAATACGAAGCCAGCGCAGTAGGCGAGGTGAATGTAGTTGAATTAATGAAGAAAAATAATGCCATCATTGGTGGCGAAGGAAACGGCGGAATTATTTATCCAGAATTGCATTACGGACGCGATAGTTTGGTAGGAGTTGCCTTGTTTTTGACGCATTTGGCCAACAAGAAAATGAGTGTTTCGGCTTTGCGTGCTTCGTATCCGGAGTATTATATGAGCAAAAACAAAATCGAATTGACCCCTCAAATCGACGTAGATGCGATCCTTGTGGCTATGACCGAAAAATACAAAAACGAAGATTGTACGACTATCGACGGTGTAAAAATTGATTTTGCTACTGAATGGGTACATCTAAGAAAATCGAATACCGAACCCATTATTCGTATCTATACCGAAGCACCTTCTCAAAATCAAGCCGATGCTTTGGCATTGAGAATCATTGACGAAATTAAGACGATTGCTGGGATGTAATATCGTTTTTTAGAATTGAAAAACCCTTTCGGAATTGTTTTCGAAAGGGTTTTTTGTTGTTTTTGATCTATTATTTTAACTCATTAGTAAAAAAATATTTTTGCTGATAAGTTAAAATTTGTATATTTATCAAAGTTTTTAAGATAATAATTTTATAATTCGGGTTTATTAATCCAATTTTCTATAGATTGTCCAGCAGATTCTGGCCCCAAATAGTTTATAGTTATTTCTTGATTCTTTTCAATAGATTGGATTGCTTCAAATATCATAAGTTCTTTTTCTTTATCAAAATAATAAGTAGCATTACAATTGTCGGCGTGGTTGTATAATGAACCATAACCAAGCGCAATTCCGGTATATTCATTATTTTCATCGATCATAAAAGCATAATAGTTGAGCAGCATTTGCTTTCGAACCGTCATTTCTTGGAGCTTCATTTTAATAATAGGACACTCTTCGATGATATCGCCTATTTTGATGGTTTGTTGCGCAAAGACACCTCGACCATGAATAGAAGAAATGGCAACATAAATGGCATTATTAGGTTTAGTAACAAATAAATTATTTTTATCACCTTTAAAATTCTTGAAATATGAAAAAATCGATCGCATTTATTGGGGCTTTATTTATGAGTTCAATTGCTTTTGCGCAAGTTAGTAAAAAGGATACTATAAATAAATCCCCAAGCAGAAAAGTATTGAATAACGATTTGAAAAACTTACCGCCAGAGGAAGAAACCAATACGAATAGTGGTGGACTTAAAGCGAATTATCACCAAAAAATAAAAGGGGAGGAAAGCAGTTTTCAGAAAGTATCGGATAATAACGCTCGTGAGATAAAAGGAACAATTACTCAAAAAGGAAAAGTGAATGATGCAATGACTACTGAAAAACAGAATTTCACGATTAAAATGAGTAATACCGGTAAACAAGAAGTTGCCACTGAGCAAAGCTTGAATGATGAAAGTGCAGCTACTACACAGAAAAAACATGTTGCTAATATAAAATGGACTGCTGGTAAAGTAGCAAAAGACACTACAGCGAATGAATCGAAAGCATTAACTCCTTATCTGAAAATAAATGGAGTAAAAAAATAATAAATCTTTTTAGGGTAACAATTATAAAGCCAAGTTGATATAGAGTTGTAATCGTTCTTTTAGAAATTGAAAATTATGTAATCTAAAATAATTTAATTTTAGGGGTAACAATTTTTGAGCTAAGAGTATCTATTAGTATAAACAACCAAATAATCAATAATATAAAAATTAGAAATCATGAAAAAAAGAATCTTTATTACAGTAGCTTTATTTGTTTTTACAAGTATTATAAGTCAATTATTTGCTCAAGATGCAGCTCGTGTTAAGGCGGGTTATAATGTAAAAAGCAATATAAAATGTAGAGTAATTGAATCATCAACGGGTTGCGATATTGTTTGTGAACACACAATCGTTTCTCCAAGGGATGCTTCAAGCGGGTTGCCAACAGGTAAAAGAATGCATAAGCCCTACATTTTTTCGGTAAGTGTTGAAGACAATGTTGTAAGTCCGAGAGATATTGCATCTGGTCAAGCTTCCGGAAAAGTCAATGTTCAGGATATTAGCATGACAAAAAGAGCGTCAGGAGCTGGAGTCGGAAAGGTTTCTTTGCAAGATTTTCATTTTGTTGTAAAAAATAAAGGTAAAATAGTGCCTGTAACTGTTGAAGATGGCGAATGTGTTTTTCCTGAAGATTGTCCTGATGGAGAATATTCATTAGTGTGTGATTGGAGTTGGGGAATGTCTAATTCAGGTTCAGGTAGATGTGCTGCGTCCTTTCTTTTAACAATTGAAAATGGAGATTGTACCGCTATGGCAATTAATGAAAAAGGATTACCAGGTGACAAAGGCAATAAAGGAAACAAAAAATAAAAAGGATAAAACCAGGAAGTAGCCTTACTTCCTGGTTTATTTAAAGTTTATATTCTAAAACTATTTTACTCACTATCATTCTCCCAATATGAAAAAAAGTACCCCTCAATTACTATTTTGGTATGAGAATTCGTCAAATATAAAAATCATGAAAAATACGATTCTGAAATCTGTTTTGGTTTTTATTTTTTTGATTAGTTCTGCTACAATATTCGGACAAAAAGACCTTATAATTAAAAATGATCGCACAGCAATACGATGCAAGATTCTAAAAACAACCAACACAAAATATAAATATGCTTTTATTGATACAAAAAATAAAGTAGCAAAATCTTCGGTTTTAAAAACGGCGGTAGATACTATTATATATAACAAATATGATAAAAACGAAACGGCCAATATCCTTTTCGATGAGAAACCTAAAGCGGCAGTTGTTGACGGCGAACCTGTAAAATCATATCATTTTACATTTGGTTTGGGTTTAAATATCAGTAATGTTTTAGAATTTAATCCTCCCACGGGTCCAGATAAAAAAAGCTTTTCTGCCACAAGTGCTTTAGATTTGGGATTAGATTATAATAAAGAAGGAAATCGATTTGCGATGACCAATGAATTACATTGGAATCTAGCCTTGCAAAAGTCAGGATTGACAAGCAGTACACATATTCAAAGAGTTAGTGATGAATTGGTCACCTTACATGATTTTTCGTATTTAATTGGTAAAGACAGTAAGTGGAACGCCAATTTAATTGTGAAAACAAGCACCTCGATTTTCACTATTTATGACGGTAACTATTTTAAAGATTACAATAATAGCGGGAAAATACAAGCTTTTTTAAGTCCTTATCAAGTCACTCTTTCACCAGGAATAAAATACCAACCCAACAAGTATTTTCGATTTTCACTTTCGCCTTATTCAGTTAGTTTGTATGGTTTAACGAGTCAAAAAATAGCCAATACCGGATTTTATACCCAGACTTTTGATGCGAACAATAATTATGATCTTTTTGTATTTAAACAATTGGGAGCCGAACTTAATATTTGGTACGACAGGAAATTTAAAAAATGGATGGAAATGCAATATCGTTTGGGAATCTCTTCGGATTATTTTTCTAAAACTACCATAAACGGATTGGTGAACGGATTGTTTATCACGAAATTCAAATTATTCAAAAATATTTCCTTGTCGCATCGAGCAACTTTAACTGGTGATTTTTCGCAAAGCCCATTTAAACCGTATTACAAACAAACCATTTTGTTGAGCTTCTCTAAAAGTTTTTAAATGAAATAATTAAGTAGATGACAAAAATCAATACTCCTAAATGAATATCTAATAATTAAAAAGGGGTATCTTTGGAATCTAATCTATTCATAATATGATCCTTAAAGAAATACCAGCCCAATTAGAACACTACTTCGAAGAGTTTCGTAACAATATTATAGGAATCGATCAGGAATTTGTTTCGCCTTACGGCGTAAAAAAAATTATTTACACGGATTGGACAGCCAGCGGTCGCTTGTATCGTCCTATTGAGGAAAAAATGATGAACGATTTTGGTCCTTTCGTAGCCAATACCCATACTGAAACTACCGTTTCGGGAACGGCAATGACAATGGCGTATCATAAAGCGCGTAACATTATCAAAGATCACGTAAACGCCAATGAAGATGATGTTTTAATTACAGATGGAACCGGAATGACGGGCGTTGTCAATAAATTTCAGCGTATTTTAGGTTTGAAAATTCCCGAAAACCTGAAAGATTTTATTAGTATTCCTGCAGAGAAGAAACCTGTTGTTTTTATTTCGCACATGGAACATCATTCCAATCAAACTTCTTGGCTAGAAACCATTGCCGATGTTGAAGTTATTCCGTCTTGTGAAGATGGTTTATTCAGTATTGAAAACCTTAGCTTTTTATTGGAAAAATATAAAGATAGAAGTTTTAAAATTGCTTCGATAACTTCTTGTTCGAACGTTACCGGAATTAAAACGCCTTATCACGAAGTGGCAAAATTAATGCACCAAAATAAGGGACTTTGCTTTGTTGATTTTGCTTGTTCTGGGCCTTATGTAAAAATTGATATGCACCCTGAAGATCCCGAAAGTTTCTTAGATGCCATTTTCTTTTCGCCACATAAATTTCTTGGTGGTCCTGGAACTCCCGGAGTATTGGTTTTTAATAAAAAATTATATCAAAATTTAATTCCTGATAATCCTGGTGGAGGAACTGTTTCTTGGACAAATCCTTGGGGCGAGCACAAATACATCGATAATATAGAGGAAAGAGAAGATGGTGGAACTCCAGGTTTTCTTCAAGTTATCAAAACAGCTTTGGTTATTCAGTTGAAAGAGAAAATGGGAGTTGAAAATATTTTGAAACGAGAACACGAAATTGTAGAAACTGTTTTTTCGAACTTGGAAAATGTGCCAAATATCAATATTTTGGCAGCACAACATCAAAATCGCTTGGGCGTTATTTCGTTTTATATTGATGATTTGCATTTTAATTTAGGTGTAAAATTACTCAACGATAAATTTGGTATTCAAACCCGAGGTGGTTGCAGTTGTGCCGGTACTTACGGGCATTTTTTATTGCATGTAGATCAAGAAGCTTCGCATCAATTGGTTGATGAAATTAGTTTGGGCGATTTATTAAGAAAACCGGGTTGGATTAGAATGTCGATTCATCCAACGACGACTAACGAAGAAATTAAATGGGTTTGCGATAGTATAATTGCTTTGGCCAAAAACCACAAAGAATGGGCTAAAGATTATATTTATGATAAAAGCACCAATGAATTTATTCATAAAAACGCAAAATCATTCGAAAAAGAAATGGTGGAAGAATGGTTTAAAATTTAGATTTCAGGTAGCAGAATTCAGAAAGTAGTTAAATAATAAAAAAATCATTTGTAACTATAATCTACATGATTATCTGCAACTTGCAGTATCGATTACCTCCTGTGTTTCCAGCGTCGATGGGTCCATAAATAATATTCGGGAGCTTCAAAAATTTGTTGTTCTACTTTTTTTATAAATAGGTCCGTGATTTCGTAATTAAGAACTTCTTTAGCATTTTCGGAGAGTATTTCGAAACTAGCTTGATAATATCCTCGTTTTATTTTTTCGACTTTCAAGAAAACGACCTTCATGTTGTATTTTTTTGCTAATACTTCGGCACCAATATGAATAGGGACTTCAATATCCATGAATTTTTGCCAATGATAAGCCGATGTTATTTTGGGAGATTGGTCGCTTGCAAAACCATAAGTGCTCAGGATTTTATTTTTATTATTAGATAGTATAACAGGAATTGTTTCTTTGTTTGTAATCAAATTGGCTTTAAAACGGGATCGAATGGAACGAACTAATTGATCAAAATAAGGGTTGTTTATTTTTTTATAAATAGCATAACCGTTAAAACTGACTTTGCGATTCAATGAAATTACCCATTCATAGCTTGCATAATGCGAAACCATCAAGGCAATACTTTTCTGCTTGGCTTCTAAATTGGTATAAACGTCAAGATTGGTAAAAACGAAATGTTTCTGTATTTCTTTTTCAGAAATAGTCATCGTTTTGATCATTTCAAGAAAAATATCGCATAAATGACGGTATGATTTTTTTTCGATTATGAATCTTTCCTGTGCAGATAAATGGGGCAATGTCATTGCAATATTTTCTCGAACAACTTTTTTTCTGTAACCAATTATATGATAAATGATTATGTATGTAAAATCGGAAAATAAATATAAAATTGGAAAAGGCAACATCGAGATGCACCACAAAAAAGGATAAACAATAAGGTAAAGTAAGAAACGCATTGTTTTAATATTTCGACAAATATAATTTAAAAAGTCCTTTTAGGTGAAAGTTTATATTTCGTAGGCTATTTTTATGAGCATTATATTAATTAGCTTTACACATTAAAAAAAAAACAAATTATTTATGGATACCATTTTAATTGTAATCATTGCAGCCAATGTTTTATTTAGTTACAAAGGGTTTAATGATGAATCCTTTTTCAGGAAATATGAATTTCACATCGGCAGCATTCGTGCTGGAGAACA
>CAILTC010000593.1 GCA_903837025.1 uncultured Bacteroidota bacterium
ATAAAAATATGAATAAGGTGATGCGCGTTATTAAGGAAAAAAATATTGAAATTGTAAGTCAAAAAATGGAAATGAGCTGCGAAATTGAAATTATAAGCCGAAAAAAAAATGCCGAAATGATATTCGACATCTTCAATTCGATGTTTGAGATCAAAATAAAACAGCTATAAAAAACACAAAAACGATTTAAAATGACGTTTTAACGAAAAAAAAGCGTCGTTAAACGGCTTTATCTAAGACATCTAAAATATACTGCGGAGGACTAATTGGCCTACCTGTTTTCATGTCAACAAAAACCAAAATAGAACTAGCCATTGTTAACAACTCCCCCACTTCATTATATAGTTCGTAATCAAATTCAATCTTAACAGACGACCTCTTTTTCAAGATTGTTTTCAGAGTCAAAAGTTCATCATAATGAGCTGGTTTCTTATAATTCATAGTCAAGGAAACCACAGGAAGCATGATCCCGTTTTCTTCCATCCATTTATATGAAATCCCTTTGTTTCTAAGCCATTCAACCCTTCCCATCTCAAAATATTGGGCATAATTCCCGTGATAAACTACTCGCATTTGATCCGTTTCTGAATAACGAACCCGTATTTGAATTTGATGATATTCCATTAAATTATTTATTAAAAATTAGATTTTAAAAAGCCTCATACAACAATATTTTATAAAAAATAAATGCAAAATATTTTTTTATAGACAATTTTATTCACATATTTGTTACCCTGAAAAACAGCAATAAAATTACCTTGTTTTTCTATTATATTTCATTACAAAATCAAAATAATTTAACCAAATTTATGAACAAGACTGCTCAATCAGTATGGGAAAACTGTCTCTCTTTTATAAAAGACAATATTGCAGACCAGGCTTATAAAACTTGGTTCGAACCAATCAAATCAGTTGAGCTTACCGATAACGCTTTATATATTCAAGTTCCAAGTAAATTTTTCTACGAATGGTTAGAAGAACATTACGTCAAACTATTAAAAGTAGCACTGACCAAAGAACTCGGAAAAAATGCAAAGTTACTCTATAAAATCAAAATGGAAAACACTTATGGCAATAAACAACCGTTTACGGAACAATTGCCTAGTGCTAATCGAGTGCCTATGAAGCCACAAGATGTTGATGCGCCGTTTAAAAATCTTAATCCAGAGTTAAGAAATCCTTTTGTAATACCTGGCATTCGAAATTTAAAAATCGAATCACAACTTAACGCAAATTATAGTTTTGACAATTTCCTAGAAGGAGATTCTAATAGATTGGCCCGTTCTGCGGGTATGGCTGTTGCCAACAAACCAGGCGGAACATCATTTAATCCTTTGTTAATCTTCGGAGGAGTTGGATTAGGTAAAACCCATTTAGCACACGCAATTGGAGTTGAAATTAAAGACAAATATCCCGAAAAAACGGTACTATACATTTCATCAGAAATTTTCACTCAGCAATATATAGACTCTGTAAAGAAAAATAATAGAAATGATTTTATTCATTTTTATCAACTTATCGATGTTTTAATCATTGACGACGTACAATTTCTATCCGGAAAATCAGGAACTCAAGATGTGTTTTTCCACATATTCAACTATTTACATCAAAATGGAAAACAGGTTATCTTGACTTCGGACAAGGCGCCAGTTGACATGCAAGATATAGAACAACGATTATTATCTCGTTTTAAATGGGGATTGTCTGCAGAATTACACCAACCAGACTACGAAACAAGAATTTCGATTTTGAAAAATATTCTATACCGTGATGGAGTAGAAATACCAGAAGAAATCATTGAATATGTTGCTCGAAACATCAAATCGAATGTTCGTGAACTTGAAGGTGCAATAATTTCATTGATTGCCCAATCTTCGTTCAATAAAAAAGAAATTAATCTTGAACTTGCAAAAAATGTTGTTGAGAAATTTGTAAAAAATGTAAAAAGAGAAATATCTATCGATTATATTCAAAAAATCGTTTCCGATTATTTCCAATTAGATTTAGAAACACTACAATCAAAAACTAGAAAAAGACACATTGTTCAAGCAAGACAGTTGGCCATGTTTTTTGCTAAGAAATTTACAAAAGCTTCTTTAGCAAACATCGGTTCTCAAATAGGTGATCGCGATCATGCCACTGTATTACATGCCTGTAAAACTGTTGATAATCTAGTTGCAACCGACAAACAATTTAAAAAATTTGTCGAAGACATCAATAAAAAACTAACGCTTTAAAGCTTTATGTCGATCAAAATTTTAATGGTATGTTTAGGTAATATATGTCGGTCACCACTAGCCGAAGGAATATTAGCCTCTAAACTTCCCCAAAAAAAATTCTCGGTAGATTCTGCTGGAACAGGCCCGTGGCACATTGGTCATTCGCCTGACGAACGCTCGATTGCTACTGCAAAAAAAAATGGCATACATATTTCAAATCAAAAAGGAAGACAATTCGCTACAACCGACTTTGATACTTTTGATTATATTTACGTAATGGACAAATCAAATTTTGAAGATGTTATCCAGCTAGCAAAAACATCGGAACAAAAGAAAAAAGTTCAGCTAATATTGAATGAATTGTTCCCAAATGAAAATGTAGATGTCCCAGATCCATACTATGGTTCCTCCGACGGTTTTGACCCTGTATATAAAATGCTCGATGAGGCTTGTGATATAATTGCTCAAAAATTAATAGAAAAGTACCGTTAAATCTATTTTTTTGAAAATTCAAATTGAAATAATTCATACAAAAGCTCATTTGACTTACAAAGAATAAAAACAACTTCATGAAACCAACCTCATTCCTAGGAAAACTATATTTAATTCCAACCACTTTAGGCGAAGGAGATCCTATGGATGTTTTGCCACATACCGTAAAAAGAGCCATTGATTTTATTGATGACTATATTGTAGAGAATGAAAAAACAGCTCGGAAATTTATAAAAAGTATTCATCCCGAGAAAGTTCAAGCCACTTTACGATTAAGTTCTTTAAACAAGCACACTCAAGTATCGGAACACATTCAAATGATACAAGCTTGTTTAGAAGGTAAAAATATTGGATTAATGAGCGAAGCCGGTTGTCCTGGTGTTGCTGATCCTGGAGCAGTCATCGTAAAATTAGCACACGAAAAAGGAATTCAAGTCGTACCATTAGTTGGCCCATCTTCTATTTTATTAGCCATTATGGCGTCTGGAATGAACGGACAAAGTTTTGCCTTTAATGGCTATATTCCTATTGACAAAGCGGAGAAAAAAACCGCCATAAAAAATTTGGAAAAATTATCACAAGACAAAAATCAATCCCAGATTTTTATCGAAACTCCTTTCAGAAATAACAAAATGCTGGAGGACATTCTACAAGCATTAAACCCTTCAACTTATCTGTGTATTGCTTCTGACATCACTTTACCAACTGAATATATAAAAACCATGAGAGCTGCCGATTGGAAAAAAACAAAAATAGATTTGCACAATCGCCCTACTATTTTTATCATTCATAAAATGTAAAAACCTTAGTAGATTAGCACTTCAAATGCTAAAAACATAAAAAATACTTCATAAAAAAAAGGCTTTAAAATTAAATTTTAAAGCCTTTTTGTTTGACAATAAATGCGATACTAATCTACACTTGCATCACTATCCGCTACTATAAAAGAAGTATCATAGCCTCCAAATGCTTTGATATAACTTCTAATTGACGTTCCGTAAGCATCCTTGATATAACGTTTTCCACTACTTCTAAAATATTTTTTCACTGAACCTACACCACCTAAATGCGCTGCTGCCAATATTCCAGATTCGGTGATTTTGATTCCGTTTAAAACGGTTCCATCATATTTCTCGATTACCTCTTTCAACTCCCATTTATTTTTTGCCAAAAGAGCAACAAATGCTTTTTCTTGCAGTTTGGGATTATTCAAAAACGAAGAACTATTATTTATACCAACCGATTTTAAGGTTTCCATACCAAACTGGTATTTCCCCATACAACCTATAGTATTAATTTTTTTATATTCTCCTTGAGATTCTTTGAAGCCGATTGCTTCTTTGTAACCAATAAAGAATTTTCCTGTAAAAGGAACATTCAAATCGATATAATCATTTTGTTTTTGAGATGGATATAAGTATTGTGCTCCATCTTTGTCTGATGCTAGAAACCAGCGGTTGGAATCTAAATCGAAAGGCTTAAAACCTGAGCTTAAAAAAGCAATAATAATAGTCAAACTTGTATAAAACGACCATTTCTTTATCATAAATTGTTTTTCTTCAAACGCTGTCCCGTTATGAAATTTCTACGTGCAAATATACAACAAAAAATATAAAGCTGAAAATCAATCCGTTAAACTTGCCTAAAAATACAAAGTGTGAAATTGCAATCCTCTGTGAGCCGAGTATTCAATCGTTGGCGCTGGAATTTTCACAGAATTAAAAATTGAAAAAATTGTCTTCAAAAGATGATTTTTCGTGCTGATTTTTGTCAAATCTGCGTCAAAACTTAGGTAAAATTGTCTAAATCTTTCTGGTTTTGGGGTCAAAAGTGAGGTATTATTCCCGTTATTTCCAGAAATCATTCCTTCGGCTCCATAACCTGTGGCGATATTCAGCCATTTCGGGAAGCGGGTGTGTTGCAGGCCAAGGCTGCTGATATTAGCTGAAACCCAATATGTCTGACCATTGTAATCCTTTAACATGCGTTGAGGCAAAGTGCTGCCTAGCTTATCCGGGTTATATTGGGCATAAGGTGAACCATGAAACGAATATTTTAATACG
>CAILTC010000594.1 GCA_903837025.1 uncultured Bacteroidota bacterium
GGATACTGTAGTGATTTTTTCTTGAAATTCTAAAATAAGATCTTCCATAATGTTGTTTTTAAATAGCAAATATAATTAAATTTGTTAAATATAAACAACAACTTTTTATTTTTTTTGCTGTTCGTGTTTAACATTTTATAGCTATCCGAAAAATTACCTCGAATGAAACAAGATGCATAGTTAAAGCAAGGAGTGTCAATAATAAATTATAGTTATTTCGGGACGAGGAAATACTGCCCCCTACTCACTCGTAGTCGTTTTTACTAAGAAAATCTGTTTCCAAGATTTTATGATTTTTATCTTACAGATTAATACAAATCACATTAGCTATAAAATTTTTTTTTATAACTATTGTGCATTTATGCGCTAAAAATTATCAATCTTTGTGGGCATTATTTCCAACCCAAATAAAAGCTAATGATTGTATCTATCACTAAAATCGAGTTAAATTCGTATTCAAAAATAATTGCTTTTTTTAAGTTTAATATGCAAATTATCGAAGAGTTAAAACGCTCTAAATGCAAAAAGCACAAAGTAACGGGTAATTGGAATTTGAAAGTTTGGTACACCATGACTTTATGGGAAAATGAAAATGACATCAACGATTTTTACCGCAATGGAACGCATCGAGAAGCGATGCAACAATCCGGAAAATTTTCATCTAAAATTGAATCCTATCGGATACAAAAAGAAGATTTAATAAATTGGAAGGAAGCAAAAAAAGGGTTTATTAATCCATAGTCTTGGCAACAACTCTTACGTAATCCATTATTTTTGTACTTTTATTAAAGTAAAAAACCTTTTTATCTATAAAAATGAATCCCAAAGTTGATGCCTTTATAAGCAATGCCAAAAAATGGCAATCGGAAATAATCCAACTGAGAACGCTACTTCTGGAATGTGGTCTTACCGAAGAATTCAAGTGGCGAAATCCTTGTTACAGTTTTCAAGGAAAAAATATTGTTCTTATTGGTAGTTTTGCAGCGTTTTGTTCCCTTAGTTTTTTCAAAGGAATTTTGTTGCAAGATAGCAATGAGCTTTTAAGCAAGCCTGGAGAAAATAGTCAGTCCATGCGGTTTTTTAAGTTTCACAATCTGGAAGAAATCATAGAACAGCAATCGATAATCAAAGCTTATATTTATGAAGCCATAGAAATTGAAAAAGCAGGTTTGAAGGTAATTTTAAAAAGCAATTCTGATCTTGAATTGGTCGAAGAATTACAAGTTGCTTTAAACAAAAATCCTACCTTAAAAACAGCTTTTGAAGCCTTAACTCCTGGCCGACAACGCGGGTATAATTTGTATTTTTCGGCATCTAAACAATCCAAAACTCGGGAAACCAGAATAGAAAAATACACGCAGCGAATTCTTGATGGAAAAGGAATCAACGATTGCATTTGTGGCTTATCTAAAAAAATGCCCAACTGTGACGGTTCACACAAATATATTTGATGAGATTGCGTATTTCCTCACAATGACTTATTCAAGCCGTTCATAACTCTGGACATGCTAACTTTACCCTCATAAAAAGTTAAGAATAAAAACCTTAATTTTAATTTATGAAAAAGATGCGAAAAATTTACGACCGAGTTTTCAAAGAGAAAGCGGTTCAATTGAGTTATGAAAGACATAACATTTCAGAATTAGCTAGAGAACTGGGTATTACTGCTCCACAATTGTATAAATGGAGAAAAGAGTATGAAGAGTTTGGACAAGGAAGTTTTCCAGGTAACGGCAATATCAAGCAAACTCCAGAACAAGAACGAATAGCAGAGCTTGAAAGAAAACTAAGAGATGCAGAACTAGAACGAGATATATTAAAAAAAGCAATAGGCATCTTTTCCAAAAACGGTCGATGATTTACTCTTTCATCAGAAACAATGAAAAGATATTTCCGATTGAAAAGATGTGCAAAGTTTTGCAAGTTGGCCAAAGAAGTTATTATCAATGGAAAAGCGGTTCAGTTTCAGATAGGAAACAAAGAGCTGAGCTGGTTAAAGAAAAAATAACTTCCATTTATTTTGATTCAAAACAGCGATATGGAAGCCCAAGAATGACGGCAGAGTTGGCTTCTTTAGGGAATAATGTATCAAGAGTTACCGTTGCCAAATATATGAGTCAACTCGGTTTACGAAGTAAATTAAGCAAGAAGTTCAAGGTTACAACCAATTCTAAGCATAAGTATTTAATTGCACCGAATATTTTAAATAGAGAATTTTCAGTTACAGAATCGTCAAAAGTTTGGGTGTCGGACATCACTTATATTCGAGTAAAAGAAGGATTTATATACTTAACAACCGTTTTAGACCTCTATGATAGAAAAATTATTGGATGGAGTTTGAGTAACGGAATGAGTGTAGAGGAAACCTCTTTGGCAGCTTGGAAAATGGCTATTAAAAACCGAAGCGTTAAAAAAGGATTAATATTTCATTCTGACCGAGGAGTTCAATATGCTAGCAAGAAGTTTACCAACGTGCTTGATTCTTATAAAATGATTACAAGAAGTATGAGTAGAAAAGGAAATTGTTGGGACAATGCAGTAGCTGAGAGCTTTTTTAAGACTTTGAAAACAGAACAAATTTATGGAAATAAGCTTATATCAAAAGAACAGATGGAACGAGATATATTTGAATTTATTGAAATTTGGTACAATAGAAAAAGAAGGCATTCAGCTCTAGATTACAAAACAATTGAAGAATTCTGGAAACAGAAAAATAATTTTAAAAATGTTGCTTAACTAATACTGCGGGTTTTATTTGCATATCCAAACTGTTTGTAC